>NZ_JBWKYI010000004.1:0-58152 GCF_059423705.1 Pedobacter sp. GW460-11-11-14-TSB4 | reverse complement strand
CTGCAACCGGGGCTAGAGGAAAAGTTAAGGCTGTTTTTAAGGTTTTATGCTGCACTAACCTTTATTCCTAAACCTGATTGACGGGGAAAGCTCCCGATTTTTCATCGGGACTTGTACCAAAAAGCAGGACTGCAAACCGCCAAGAATAACTGCCCTTTCATTTTCAAATAAATAAAAACATGATTTCCATTTAAGCCATTCTATCCGGACCTCCGACCCCTGACTTCCGGACTTCTTAAGTCTTATAAATCCCAGCGGCCATTTTTTCTATAAATCCTTTTGGCAAAATCCTATTGGCATATACGCTGATGATATTGGTAAAACCTGGAATAATTTCAGATTTCCCGGCGAACATTCCTTTTATGGCAATTTCTGCTACTTCATCGGGTTTCATATTAAATTTCTCTGCCATTTTGCTAAAGGCATCTAATCCGGCACGATGTGCAAAGCCTGTATCAACAGGCCCAGGACTTAGGCAGCTCACCGAAACAGGACCATCTTTAAGTTCGAACCTTAATGCCCTAGTAAAAGATAAAACAAAAGCTTTGGTTGCCGAATAAATGGCCAGAGTTGGTACCGCCTGGTAGGCTGCAGTACTGCAAACGTTGAGTATATAAGCTTTTTTTTCTGCTGAAAGGACTGGAAGCAATAAATGGCACAATGAAGTTACCGTAGTCATGTTTAACTGGCACATTTCTAACTGGGCACTTAAATCCAGTTCTCCAAATTTCCCCCACAATCCGTAACCTGCATTATTAATCAGGATATGAACGGCGTAATTCTTTTCTGTGATCCAGTTGTATACTGCTTTTGGGGCTTCAGCCTGGCTAAGATCGATTGCCAGGATATGCACTTCAACCTCATATTGTTTTTTAAGAGCGGTTTGTAAAGCACTCAATTCATCAGCCGAGCGGGAGATAAGCAGCAGATTAATTTTTCTTTTCGCCAATGCAATGGCCATCGATTTGCCAATACCTTTACTTGCTCCGGTGATTATTGCGTACTTCATCTTGGTGTCCAGCATCTTTTTTACTCTGAATAGTTTAACGCAAATATCAAATAAATTAAAGCTTATGCCTTATTTATTTTAAAATGCTGCCTGATTAAACGCCACATAGGTATCTTTTTTGAATTATTATTTTTAACGAGTCTAAATAATGCTAGCTTTGCCGAAATTTAAAAATTGCATGAAACACCAATACATAAAATTTTTTGCCACGGCTCTTTTGATGCTAACCACAATTTCCCTTTTTGCACAAACAGGGAAGGGTACAATTAGCGGAAAAGTTGTCGATTCGTTAGGGAATAGTATACCTTTTGCCAACATACAGGTTAGAAAACAGAACCTTAAAAGTACTTCAGATAAATCAGGTGCCTTTAAATTAACAGCTGTTCCTGCCGGTAACCAACTAATCAGGGTTTCGATTACAGGTTACGATCAGGTTGAACAAGGTGTATCGGTTACTGCAAACGATACCACACAGGTAACATTTGTTTTGAAAGAACAACACGCAGAACTTAATGATGTGATTGTTTCGGCAAGCAGAAGGCCAGAATCCTTATCGCAAACACCATCATCAGTAACGGTACTTACCGCTAAGGAATTAAATACACAATCAACCATTAGTCCAAATTTGGCTAATATCCTTTCGTACAGCGTACCTGGATTAGGTTTTTCTACTAATCAAACGGGTAACTCTGGTCAGACTTTACGTGGGAGAAATGTACTCGTGTTAATTGATGGTATTCCACAGTCTACGCCATTAAGAGCAGGAGGAAGGGATATCCGCAGTATCGATCCTTCGGTTATTGAGCGTGTTGAAGTGATTAAAGGTGCCACCGCCATTTACGGTAATGGTGCTGAAGGTGGTTTGATTAACTACATTACTAAAAAAGCCGATAAAGGAAAATCATTCGGAGGTTATTCTCAAGCCGGAATTACAGGAAACTTAAAAGGCGATAGTACCGTTGGTTACCGCTTTTCGCAGCAGCTTTACGGTAAAACCGGTAAATTTGACTATCTGGTAAGCGGTATGTTCGAAAAAACCGGTGTTTTCCGCGATGCTGAAGGCCTGGTTATCTCGCCTGAATATGGTTTAGGCGAAACCAAATCTTACAATGGTTTTGTGAAACTGGGCTATAACTTTACTCCAAAACAGCGTTTGCAGGTGATGTATAATTATTTCAGCTCCAGACAGCATTCTAAATATTTAACCAAAGATGGCGTTTATGGCCAATCGCCGGCCATTGGTATTTACGGAACAAGACTGGGTGAAGATGAAGGAACAAGGTTTAACCATAATGCTAATTTACAATATACGAATCAGCAGATTTTTGGTAAAACTGATTTAACTGCCAATGTTTACTATCAGGATTTTTATACCATTTATTCTAACTCAGCATCATTTTTCGGAAGTGGCCAATCGGCTATTACTTCAACCAAAAAAGGCGCAAGGGTAAACCTGAACACACCTTTCAACATTACAGAACAGGTGCCGATGCAACTGAACTATGGATTGGATTTAATGAATGATAAAACCGCTCAAAGTTTAACTGATGGTCGTTTATGGGTGCCTAACATGAATATGGTGAATTTTGCACCTTACTTACAGGCTTCTGCAACTTTAATTAATGATTTAACCATAAAAGGAGGTTTGAGGGTCGAAAATATTAATATTGATGTAGACGATTTTAACACCCTGGCAACTGGTGCAAACGGTGCAGGAAGTATAGCGGTACAGGGCGGTAAATTAAATTACAATGCTTTAGTATTCAATGCTGGTGCACGTTATTCAAAATTCAAGTTTTTTAATCCTTTTATCAGTTATGCGCAGTCGTTCTCGGTATTCGAGCTAGGCAGGGTGTTAAGGGCAGCAAAAAGCAATACTTTATCGCAGTTAGAAACTAAACCAATTATTGTAAACAATTACGAAGCTGGTTTTAGCAGTACCTTAGGTAAACTGAATTTCAGTGCAGCTTATTACTACAGCACTTCTAAACTGGGTGCCAATCTTTTGGAAGTAAATGGTACTTATATCTCTCAACGTATTCCGGAGCGTGTATATGGATTTGAAATCCAGGCCGATTATCAGGTTTTAAAAGCGCTGAGCATTGGTGGTAATTACGCACAGGTAGAAGGAAAAGGCGATGTAGATGATGATGGTAATTTTAACGGAGAGAAAGATGTGTATTTAAACACAACGCGTATCCCGCCATCAAAAACTACGGTTTATCTTAAATATTCAGGGATTAAAAACTTAATTTTGGATGTAAACTGGATGCGTGTAGGAAATCGCGATCGTTTTAAAACCAATGCTGCAGGTAAATATTTAATCGGCGAAGGTCCGGTAAAAGCCTTCAACTTATTTAATGTTGCCGCAGTATATCAGGTTACACCACCTTTAAAATTATCGGTAGGTGTAGAAAATTTACTGAATAAAGTTTATTATCCTGCCATTTCTCAGTTTTATGGCAGCAATGTAAATTATGTGAGGGGCAATGGACGTAGATTTAACCTGTCGTTAGGCTACGCTTTTTAGGCAATGAAAAATAAGAATTTTAAAAATACCATCAGGAACATTCACCTCTGGCTCGGCCTGGCCACTGGCCTGGTGGTATTTATTATTAGTATAACCGGGGCACTGTATATCTTTGAAGAAGAGATCAGGGAGCTTACACAAAAAGATTTTCGCTACGTAGGGCTTCAACAGAAGCCTTTTGTAGGTTTAGATCATATCATTTCCAGCTTCGAAAAATTATCGCCCAAAGACCAGTTAAGGCTGATCAGGATTGAAGACGGGTTTTCAAACGCCACAGTAGAAATTACCACAAAAAAAGGCATCGTTTATTATTTTAACCCCTACAATGCCGCTTTGGTAAAAAAAGGTGGCGAAGATTGGCTCCAGGTGGTAGAACATATCCATACCTCGCTATTGCTGGGTAAAACCGGCCAATTTATTATGCAGTGGTCGGTAGTTATTTTTGTGCTGATGCTAATTACGGGACTGGTACTCTGGTTTCCCGGCCAAATGCGCTTATTAAAACAATCTTTAACCATTAAAAGAAAAGCCTCGTTTAAACGGCTGAATTACGATTTACACAACGTATTGGGTTTTTATGCATCACTTGTGTTATTGGTTACTGCTTTAAGTGGTTTGTACTTTGCTTTTAAAGGGGTGAAAAATGCAGCGAGCTTTTTTACCGGGAGTAAATTAGGACAAGGTAAAGCTATTGTTTTAGCCAAACCGACGCACATCGATTCGGTACCTGTGCGCTACAACAAAATTTATACTGAAGCTAAAATTAAATATCCCGGGGCTATTTCCACTAGTTTTTCACTTCGTGGTAAAGGCGAATTACGGTTAAGGATGATCTATCCGTACCGTTGGGCACGTAAGCAGAATACCTTTTTTTACGAAGAAGCCACGGGTACAATGACCAGGGCTAAACTGTATAAAGATTTTAATGGCGCCGATTTAATAGAAGCCACCAATTACGATCTGCATACGGGCAGGCTTTTAGGGCTTCCAAATAAAATTCTTTCTCTTTTAGCAGCTTTGGTTGCAGCGAGTTTGCCGGTTACAGGTTTCATCATCTGGTGGAAGAAAAGGAAAAAGCCCAGAAAAGCGAAACCTGTTCTTGCCCAGGGGTGAATTTGTGCCTGTAACACGTTTAAATAGCTGCTATCTGACCATAAATAGTTAATATTTCGCTTAAACCTGATAATTACAAATCATTACGATCTGTATTTTTTTGCAAGTTTTGATCTTTATTTTATAAGACAACACAAGCGAATGAAACGCAGCATCCACATTTATTTATCGCTAACCCTGGCATTTTGTTTGGGTTCGAATACCTACGCCCAAAAAATTATTATTAGTACCGATCATTCGGCACTGGTATATCATGTCAATAAACAGCAACAGTTAGAACAAACTTATTTCGGTAAAAAACTTCAGGATTCTGCTGCTTACAGGCCCGCAAGTCCTTATGAATTGCCCGCTTTTGCAACCGGTGGCGCCACTTATTTACAGGAGCCAGCGATAGAGGTAACCCATGCCGATGGGAATATGTCTTTACAACTCGGGTTTGTATCATCAGCTGTAAAAACAGCAGGTAACGTAACCGAAACCGTTATCCGTTTAAAAGATCCTGCCTATAATTTTTTTGTAAACCTACATTATAAGGCTTATCAAAAGGAAAATATAATCGAAACCTGGAACGAAATAGACAATCAGGAGAAAGGTGATGTGGTGCTGCACCGCTACGCATCGGCATTTTTGAACTTTCCCGGAGCAACCAATTACCTGACCCGTTTTAATGGCGACTGGGGAATTGAGGCACAAATGGAAGAATTTTTATTGCCTAACGGACTTTACAGCATTCAGTCGAAACTGGGTGTAAAAACAGTTGAAAACGGTTTATCATCGTTTATGCTCAGCAAACAGAAGCCTGAAGATGAAAACCAGGGAGAGGTATTTGGCGGCTCTTTGGCCTGGAGCGGCAATTTTAACCTCCAGTTCGAAACATTTAAAAATAATTCGCGCCTTGGCGATGCGTTAAAGGTAATCTGTGGCATTAATGCTTATGCATCAGATTATCGCCTTAAAAATAAACAAAGTTTAAGTACCCCGCATTTTATCTTTACCTATACCAATGGCGGACAGGGGCAGATGAGCCGCAATTTTCATCACTGGGCTGTTAAATATGGCATTTGGAAAGGCGATCAGCGTAGGCAGACTTTACTTAACAACTGGGAAGCCACTTATTTTAAATTCAATCAGGATACCCTTGTTAATTTATTTGATGGCGCAAAAAAGCTAGGTGTTGATCTGTTTTTACTGGACGATGGCTGGTTTGCGAACAAATATCCACGCGATAACGATAAGGCTGGCCTTGGCGATTGGGAAGTGAACAAACGCAAATTGACAAATGGCATCGGTTATCTGGTTAAAGAGGCCAGAAATAAGGAAATCAACTTTGGGATATGGATCGAGCCGGAAATGGTCAACCCAAAAAGCGAGTTGTACGAGAAACATCCGGATTGGGTACTGAAAGCACCAAACCGCCCCGAAGACCTTCAACGGACACAACTGGTGCTCGATCTGACCAACCCGAAGGTGCAGGATTTTGTATTTGGCGTAATCGATAATTTAATGAAAGAAGCGCCGGGCATCACCTACATGAAATGGGACTGTAACAGGATCATGAGCAATCCTTACAGTGTTTTTATGGGGAAAGATCAAAATGCCATGTTTGTTAAATACACGCAGGGGCTGTATCAGGTACTCGATGCCGTAAGGGCCAAATATCCCAACCTGGAGCTGATGCTTTGTGCAAGCGGAGGCGCTAGGGTAGAGTATGGTGCCATGAAGTATTTTAATGAATTTTGGGCCAGCGACAATACCAATCCATTCGACCGCATAAAAATCCAATGGGGATATTCCTATTTCTTCCCGGCACTCACCATTTGCAACCACGTTACCGAATGGGGCAAACAACCGATTAAATTTAAGCTGGATGTGGCCATGTCTGGTAAAATGGGTTTTGATATCCAGGTGAAAAAATTAAACGAAAAAGACCTCGCACTGAGTAAAATTACGGTAGATAATTACAAAAGATTGCAACCCATAATCAATTATGGTGATTTGTACAGGCTGGTATCACCTTATCGCACCAATAGTGCGGCGTTAATGTATGTTGATAGCACGATGAATAAAGCCGTGTTATTTGCCTATAATTTAACGGTAAGCGAAGCCCAAAACTACCCTACGCTAATTTTAAAAGGGCTGGATCCCCAAAAGAAATACCGGATCAGAGAAATCAACTTATTGCCGGGCAGTAAATCAAAATGCCCGGATAACGATCAGGTTTATACGGGCGAAAGTTTGATGAACTCGGGTTTAAAATGGTACCTGAATCGTAGCGAAACCAGTTCTGTACTAGCGCTTGAAGCCATTTAAGCAAGCTGCTCAGCATAGGCTTTCAGCTGGTTCAGTCCCGACTGACAGAATTCCTGTTGCATGGTCAGATCAAGATCTGCAACAGGTTCAAATGTTTCGGTGAGCGTAACCGGGTTACTTCCGGTGAAGGTAATCAGGCTTTTTCTGTTGTCATCCAATGTATAAGCAATGCGCTTATGTTTAATAATTTCAGTATAAGTGCCGCTAAAATCAAAACGCTCACTTCCATCTTTCCTCACCATTACATATAGAAAGCCACCACCTTCGATCAGGTTATTTTCAATTTTCTCATTGATCCATTCACCCGATGGTGCATTCCATTTAGCAATGTGTTCGGGCTCATTCCAGATTTCCCATACCAGGTTAACCGGTTGGTTTATCTCAATACTGGCTATTAAAGCATTCTTATTCATACAGACTAAATTATGTCCTAAATTAACATTTCAGCGTTTACTTTTAGGTGGCCATTGAAGACAAATTAAAGGGTGATTTGAGCGAATTAAAAATATCGCATCAAATAAAAACAGTGATTTTGCTATCTGTTTTTCAGACTTGAGTTGTATGATTATGTAGATAAAGCAAACAAAAATTGCCTTATCGGTGTAATTATAGTTCCTCTAACACGGGAGTAATTGGAAAGGGGTAAACACGGATGTGGCTACCCTTTTCTTTTTTGACAACATTTTAAGGGGCAAACTTGTTTAGTTCATTTTGTTCAGTGTAGTTTAGCAGACCATAAAAGGCATGAACAACTTTAGCAATTTGATGCTGATCTACCAGGCAAAAGATATCATTATCGCTGTTTTTCGCACATTCCATCATCCATTTTTTTCTTCATCAATTTTCCATCCCTCCATATTTTTTGTACCCTTGTAAAAAAATAAAAATGGAGAAACCCCTCACTAACGCAAGTCTTAGCGGGCAAGGCGGTGCGCTGTATGACTTGTGCTTTTATTGCTTTATTATCTCTTGTAATCCTTTTATATTTAATCATGAGCATAAAATATAAGTTTCATGATTCGACTACCGGGTCGCGCTTAAAGAGTTAGCAAATCAATCTGGTAAAACAATAAATATTAAAATTGTTTCAAGTCCTTGGGCCATGAATAGCTCAGGAATGAAAATATATTTAAGAAAACCGTAATATTATGGAAATAAAATATTTAGGTTATTTAAGAGATAATCCGGATGCTTATCCAAATGAAATTGAAGACAAATTAACGATTGAGCCTATTTCCTTACAGGAAATAGCAACATTAGAACAATTGTATAATAATGGCAATCCTTTTCCTAAAGTATTAAAGGAACTATTATTTTTGGCTGGAGCATTTTGTTATGTTATGGATTTTGGAACCTTTGATAGCCAACAAGAAATGCAGGATTATGTTAGAGATCGTATGACTTCTCGTAGCAGAGTTATCTCTAGACCATTTTACGCTGTTGATGTTTATAATCAAGGTGATCAATTTCTTTTTATTTATTTAGACGAGGGCGAAGATCCCCCTGTTTACGAAGGACTTTATTCTGGTGGAGGCGTTAATTTCCCAGATTGGATTCATTCAGTTTCTGTAAAGTCTCTTTCTGAGTTGATAAACCATAGAATTGATAGGCAAAAACAGGGTAGAAATCCATTTTAGGCATTTGGTATGATTCTATTTTTGATGTGTATTTCATTCAAATGAATATTAAGGCCAAAGGTTGACTTCTGTACTTACATCTTGCTAGCTTATGAGGTACCTCGGTGAAAAATAATTGGGTATAAATACTCCCCTCGCTAACACATGCGTGCCGAGTGTGAAAATAAAAAACACAACATTTTTAAAAGATCGCCATTGCCGCGGTCTTTTTGATTTTTAAAGATATTTATACAGATACTAGGTGGCTAAATATCTATTAACTATATGGAGTACCCTCACTAGCTCAAGTCTTAGTGAGCAAGATGGTGTATTGGGTTGACTTGTGCTTTTAAATAAAGCCTTATTATCTCTTGTAATCATTTATCTTTAATCATGAGCATAAAATATAAGTTTCATGATTCAACAGCAATATGCTTTGTTTCTTTTGCAGTTATGGGATGAATTGATGTTTTTACGCGTCGTTTTACAGAGACCCCATGGAAGCTTAGATTTACTGATAGTTTTATGGATTTTAATGAGGCAATAACTAGACATTTTGCGAAAATATCTGATCCAGTAGCTGGGAAGCCACCACTGGATATTGTGGTGATTGATTATAAATATATGGACGAAATTTCAATAGGAATAGGGCAAAATTCTTCATATTTGAAAGATGAGGTCGATTTATATATACAAACAAATTTTCCTCAGTATAATAATACAACTTATCTATTGAAATTAAATTATTGACACATGGCAACTACATTCTTAGGTTATAAGGGGAGCAAAGGGTTTTATATTCATGAAACATATGCTAAATTGATCTTTCAATTTATTTATCAAGAACTCAAAAAAGCAAAATATACATTTGTCAATAAAGATATTTTATTAGCGGATTGCGAGGCTAAAATAAATGGTTGGAGAAATGGTTATATTGTTCTTAGATGGGATGATAGGTTAATTGGTATGGATGAAGAAAATAATATGACACAACTTCTACAAAATATCATTATTGATTTGCAAACCAGAGGGAATTATATTAGTGTAGAAGAGCTGCAAGCTATACCATCCGAAGATGAGCTTTGGAAAATGGATCTCGATAAGAAATTTCCGGTAAATGAGCTGATTCGTGTTTTTAATGCACTGATACAGATGCTTCAAGGAACATGGTTGTCAACTAATTACGATATGAATATAAAATGGAAATAAATAATTGATAATGAGAAGTAATGAAGCCTCGCTAGCGCACGCGTGCCGCGTGTGAAAATAAAAGCTATAACATCTTAAAAGACCGCTATTGCCGCGGTCTTTTTGATTTAAGATATTTGTACAGATATTAAGTGGCTAAATATCCCTCGCTAGCGCACGCGTGCCGCGTGTGCAACATAATTAAGCAATTCACACACTCGTTTATTTAAGAGGTCGTAATTTCATTGGTCTCTTAAATAGGAGTATAGCAAAAGGAAATCCTTTACGAGTAAAGTTATTTACAATCGATACTCAAGCCCACCAAAATATTTAAGAAAGTACAATTTTATTTTCGGTCATTTTCTTATATTGTAAATTACAATCATCTCTATAAATAAAACCATTATCTGGCCAGCTACCCAGCTAAAATGGTTAATTCATCCTGTATTTTTATAAAAAATAAAGCGTAAAAACTTTTACTGGCACAGGTGTGTCACATGTGAAAAACCTAAAGAAATGAGCCGTAAATATAAATTTTATAATAAAGGAGGATTATACTTTGTAAGTTTTGCAACAGTACATTGGATAGATGTATTTGTTAGACCGATATATTGCGATATTATGGTTGATAGCTTAATTTACTGTAAGCAAAATCTGGGTTTAGAACTTTATTGCTGGTGTATTATGCCAAGTCACATACATTTAATATTTAGTGCAAAAAATCATAATCCAGATATTCTACTAGGTAGGATAAAAGAATATACTTCCAAAGAAATTGTCAAGGCAATTAAAGAGAATAGTCAGGAAAGTAGAAAAGAATGGATGCTTTGGATGTTTGAGCGGGCAGGCTTAAAAAGCAGTAACGTTAAAGGATATCAATTTTGGCAACACAACAATAAACCCATAGAATTGTGGAGTACGGTAGTTATTGAGCAAAAGGCAGATTACCTGCATGATAATCCGGTAACAGCAGGTTTTGTTAACGAGGCCTGGCATTGGAAATATAGCAGTGCAATAGATTATAGTGGAGGTAGGGGGTTGATAGATTTAGATGAACTGTAAAGGAGATATAGAAATGCACACGCGGCACGCGTGCGCCAGCGAGGGGAATATCTTTGTTAGGTACACTTTTAAAGGAGATATTAAAAAAAGTTTGCTGAAAAAAATAAAGTATGCAAGAGATAATGGTAATTTTAGTTATGTGATTTTTGATAAAATAGATTTAGATATTTTGATTAATATGAGAGCGAAAGGAAAACTAAGTTTGACTGGGATAGAAGGGCTTAACTTTTCCATAACTCTAAAAGGATCAAGATTAGATTTAGGACCTTACATGCCATTTAAATATAATTGATATGAGCACAACAATTAAATATAAGAATCTTTATGGTGAAGATATGACGCTTCAACAGCTGCCAAATGTAGGAGATTATGATAAACTACAATATGAGAATGGAAATGTTAAAAGAATAGATTCCTATTATGACAAAAAATTAGATAGTGGGACTTATTATTTGTCCTCAACCGAAGATAAACAAGCTATTGTTTTGGAGTTTTCTAATATTTGGATATCGACTGAAATTTATTTAAATACTCAGTCTGTGGGTACCTTTACACTAAGAGAGTGGGAAACATACGGTGGAACTGATCTTATATCAAAAGGTAAGACTCTATTTGACAATCAGGATAGGAGAGTTGCTACAGAATTTTTAGATATTAATAGTTCTCAAATAAAGTCCATTGAAAAGAAATTTTATTTAACGATACATGATGAATATATTGATATAGATGGATTACCTGATTTTGGTCAATTAAGTTTTTATTATAAAGAGGATTTAATAATAGTTGAAGTCAATTTGCCTGGTTTTGAAGATGATAATTATAGGATAAGTGATAATGAAAACGTATTAAATAATTTATTGATAAGACCGCTTTTTAAATGGGAAGATCATCCTTATTATCATAGGGCATTGCCATTAATCCCCAATACACCAAATATTTAAATCATGCCAAACATATTAGATAAAATTATAATCATCGATGTCGAATCTACCTGTTGGGAAGGCGCAAACCCAGTAGGTATGGAAAGCGATATTATAGAAATTGGTGTCTGTTTACTGGATATACAAACTGGTGAGATAACCGATAACAGGGGGATCTTGATCAAACCAGAACGATCAACAATTAGCTCCTTTTGCACAGCATTAACCACCATTACCCCAGAAATGGTGGTTAAAGATGGTATTTCATTTAAAGAGGCCTGCTCTATCTTAAGAAAAGAATATTTATCTCAAAAAAGGGTATGGGCAAGTTTTGGTGCTTACGATTTAAAGCAGTTTCAACGTCAATGTGCTGCTATGGGTGTTGGTTTTCCTTTTGGTCCGTCGCACATTAATGTTAAAACTTTGTTTGCCTTAAAAAATAAATTGGATCATGAGGAAGGAATGGCAGGTGCACTTAAAATGTTGGATATCCCATTAAAAGGTACCCACCACCGTGGAGTGGATGATGCATATAATATTGCAAGAATCCTTCATCGAATTTTGAATAATTAATTTTTTTCTTTTTCACCTGGTTCAACTTGAACCACTACTAGCGCAAGTCTTAGTGGGCAAGGCGGTGCGCTGTATGACTTGTGCTTTTAAATGCCTTATTATCTCTTGTAATCATTTATCTTTAATCATGAGCATAAAATATAAGTTTCATGATTCAACAGCAATATGCTTTGTTTCTTTTGCAGTTATGGGATGAATTGATGTTTTTACGCGTACTATTTACAGAGACCTGCAACTGGAAAGTTTAACTTATTATACAAGAAAAAGGCCTTAACCTGCATGCCTGGGTAATTATGAGCAACCATGTACATTTAATGGTGAGTAGCAGGGAGGGATATTTATTGCCCAACATGATGCGCGATTTAAAGAAGTATTCAATAGTTAGGATCTTAAAAGAAATAAAAGATAGCATGATCGAAAGCAGAAAAGAATGGATGCTTTACTTGTTTGCTAAAGCCGGGCAACAAAACAGCAACAATAAAAACTTCCAGTTTTGACGGCAGGATAATCATCTCATCGAATTAGATCCTCACCTCAATATCTTTGCAGAACGGATTAATTACCTGCATAATAAACCGGTTGAGGCTGGGCTGGTGGCAAATGCCTCAGACTATTTCTACAGTAGTGCTATAGCTTATGAAGAAGGGAAAGGATTGATTGGTATTGATCAATTGGTTTAACCAGGACACAAGTCGGGCCACCACTTAAGCTCCGGGCGCTAAGACTTGCGCCAGAATAGGGCAAACTTGTTTAGTTCATTTTGTTCAGTGTGGTTTAGCAGATCATAAAAGGCATGAACAACTTTAGCAATTTGATGCTGATCTACCAGGCAAAAGATATCATTATCG
Source organism: Pedobacter sp. GW460-11-11-14-TSB4 (assembly GCF_059423705.1). Lineage (NCBI taxonomy): Bacteria > Pseudomonadati > Bacteroidota > Sphingobacteriia > Sphingobacteriales > Sphingobacteriaceae > Pedobacter > Pedobacter sp. GW460-11-11-14-TSB4. The sequence goes on along the minus strand of NZ_JBWKYI010000004.1, from coordinate 44,983 downwards.
CTGTTTTCCGCACATTCCATCATCCATTTTTTTCTTCATCAATTTTCCATCCCTCCATATTTTTTGTACCCTTGTAAAAAAAAATAAAAATGGAGAAACCACTGGTTAGCATTACCTATTGCCCCAAATGTGGCTGGATGCTACGTTCGGCTTACATGGCTCAAGAGATTTTAACCACATTTGTTGATGAGGTAAAAGGTGTAACCTTAATTCCAAGTGAAACATCTGGTGTTTTTAATATTTTGGTTGGTGAAAAACTAATTTTTGATAGAAAAGAGATGCAGCGTTTCCCTGAAATTAAAGAATTGAAACAGCTTATTCGTGATGAAGTGAATCCAGACATGAACCTTGGGCACTCTGATGTTAAATAACCTAGTCAGCATTAAATCGTACTGTTGTTCAAAAAAACTTCCGGTTATTAAAATTAGGTTAAACATTTGAAAATATGCTTATACTTACCTCAAGTAAATTGATCATATTTAATTAGCGTTTATGATAAGAAAGGGTTTTCTGTTTATCTGTTTGCTGCTTTTTTTGCGTTTAGCTGGCTTTGCCCAGTTATCCGAAACAACGCGAATAAAGATATCGATGAAAACCATTGGCGATAGTCTTAAATATGTTGATGCATTGAACAGACTTGGAATGTTGATGTATGAGAAAAATGTAGATAGCACTTTTTATTATACCCGCCGGGCCCGTGAAATTGCAATCAGGCTCGATTATGCTAAAGGCAAAGCAGATGCGCTGAATAATCTAGGCGTCTTTTTTGACATTAAGGGCGACCTGCAACTTGCCCTACGTTATTACAACGAAGCCCATACCGTGTACAGCAAGATCAAAGATTCTATCAATGTTGTACAAACAACCATGAATATTGCCATGGTTTACAAAGAATTTGATAAAGATCAGCGAGCAGTACAATGGTTTAATGTAGCTGTTAAAAAAGGTAAGGAGCTGAGACAGGATTCCATCATGTCGCTCGTTATTTACAACTATCTTTTAATTTATCCGAACAAGTTTAAAGCTGTGGATAAAGCAAAATGCATTAACAAAGCGAAGGGCATTGCTTTAAAATATAACGACAAAAGAACCTTACTGGCCATTGATCAGCTTATTGCCGATGAGTTCATTGCAAACGGAGAATTTCAGCGGGGAATATCGTTCCTTCAAAAGGCGTTGGATAGCGCAATTAATCAAAAGCTCTATTACGTATCAATGGACATGCTTTTAGACCTGGGCGATCAGTTAATGGCAAAGGATGAAACATTAGCCGTTAACCAATATAAAAGAGGGCTTGCCATTGCTGATAAAAATGGCTTTCTAATTTACAGTAAGATACTGGCCAGAAAATTATTCGATTTTTATACCCTTAAAGGCGATAATAGCACTGCAGCCATATATAGCCACAAGTTGATTTTATTGCAAGAGGAGCAGGATAAAATCAATAACATATCCAGTGTAGATTATCTTGATTATGCACTTAAAGAACAACAGATAGATGCTTTAGTAGAGCGATCTAAATATCAAAATACCTTATTGGTTATAACGGCTATTGCCTGTTTACTTGCCCTAGCAGTGATCATTGTGATCAGAAAAAATTTAAAACGCATACATAAGCTAAATGAGCAGATGGCCAATCAGAACAACCAGATGCGCGAAACACTTAATGCACTGGAGCAAAGTCAGGCCGATAATACCAATATGTTAAAAATTGTAGCCCACGATCTGCGCAGCCCAATTGCGGGTATATATTCCATTACCTCATTAATGATTGAAGAGAGAGGGCGTTCGGATGGAGACCAGAAAATGCTCAGGGTAATTCAAAGTTCAAGTAAAGATTCGCTCGAACTGGTGAACGATTTACTGCAAACGCAGTTCAAAACAGAAATGCTAAGCAAGCAACCAATTGATTTAGCCGAAATGTTGCGGTATTGTGTTTCACTGTTGCAAAGTAATATCGAAGCAAAAGGACAACATCTTATATTGCATGTTAAACCGGTAATACTCTTAGCCAGTAGGGAAAAACTTTGGAGGGTTATCAGCAACCTGATTACCAATGCAATTAAATTTAGTCCTAATGAGGCTACAATTGAGGTGAGAATGGAAGAAGGTGCCGGTTACTTAAGAATAGGGGTAGCAGATGAAGGGATTGGCATCCCTGTTGAAATAGAAGATAAAATTTTCGACATGTTTACAGAAGCCAGACGTCCTGGAACGGCCGGAGAACAACCTTTCGGGCTTGGTTTAGCGATATCCAGGCAAATTGTTAAAGCCCATGGAGGCAAAATCTGGTTTGAACGCAAACCCGTTAGCGGCACAATCTTTTTTATCGAGTTGCCTGTTTGATTCGTTAAAATTCCCGCCTCTTAATCTTTTTAAAATCCATGTATCATTCTCAAAAACAGCAGATTAAGAATATTTGAAATTTATGTATATTAAATCTATCTATTTTGTATAGATTTGAAAAGGCTTTTTTTGCAAGTTATTACCTTAAGGCTAGTATAAGTTTGCCCGATTTGATTCTGAAATAGTAGGTTAAAAAAGTTTTGCCTTTTAAAACTTCAATACTTTTAATGGCACCAGAACTACCTAGTGCATCGGAAATAACATCGCCAACCTTTAATTGTTCCAATCTTTGGATTGGAGTCATCGCATCAATACGTGTCATAGAGAGCAAAAATAGGCTTAGATAGCATTTTTGAATAGGATTTTTGTCTCAAATTCAAAAATCAAGTTATTGTGTAAAGGGAAATAATACGGATTTATTCTTACCTGGAATATCTACAGGTAGTTAAATCTATTTCGACTATTAAGCTGGTTATTTAAACCTAAATAGTTCGATTTTATATCGTCAATTAATAAAGTTTTACTGTAAACCTGATCATGAATAATCTTTTTTCAATCTTTAGTTGTCTCGCTCTTCTAATTTTCTTTAGTGGTACCAAACCAAAAGTATCTCCTCCGGTAAAAGCACCAAATATTTTATTGATAATGGCCGATGATATGGGCTTTGCCGATATAGGTTGTTATGGCAGTGAGGTCGCTACACCAAATTTGGATAAACTTGCTGCGGGCGGTCTCCGTTTCAGGCAATTTTACAACAGCGCCAGGTGTTGCCCAACCAGGGCGTCATTATTAACGGGGCTATATCCACATCAGGCAGGTATCGGGCACATGTCTAACGATCCGGAAGACAGTACAAGTTTCAATTATAACTTGCCTGGTTACCAGGGCAGTTTAAACAATAAATGTGTAACCATCGGCGAAGTGTTAAAAACAAAAGGCTACCAAACTTTAATGAGCGGTAAATGGCATGTAGGCTACCATGGCGAACAAAGATGGCCTTTGCAGCGTGGTTTCGATAAATATTACGGTTTACTGGCAGGTGCAACAAATTATTTTAATCCATCTGGTGGCCGCGGATTAATGCTCATGAACCATAAAATAGCACCAGAAGGCGAAAATTTTTACCTTACAGATGCACTTACCGATTATGCAATAAAGTTTTTAGATGAAAACAAAAAGGAAAGTAAAGCCCCTTTCTTTATGTACCTGGCTTATACCAGTCCACATTGGCCATTAAATGCATTAGCTGCCGATGTTCAGAAATACAGAGGTAAATATAAAAATGGCTGGAAGGCCCTGCGGCGCGAAAGGTATGAGCGCATGAAAAAGCTGGGTGTAATAACCGGTAATTCGCTACTGAGTGAGGATGATGGCGCAGACTGGGATAAACTTTCGCCTGAAAAGCAAGATGAAATGGATCATCGTATGGCATTATATGCGGCACAGATCGATCGTATGGACCAGAACATTGGCCGTGTAATTAAAACGCTTGAGGCCGCAGGTGAGTTAGATAATACCTTAATCTTTTTCCTTTCTGATAATGGTGCATGTGCCGAAGGTGGTGAACTTGGCGGTGGTTTACCTCAAAATTTGGGTACTAAATTAGGCTATATGCTCAGTTATGGTCAATCCTGGGCCAATGCTTCTAACACACCATTTAAAAAATACAAACACTGGGTAAATGAAGGTGGTATTAGTACGCCGCTGATTGTACACTGGCCAAAAGCAATACCTAAAAGTTCATTAGGGCATTTTACCGATCAGTATGGTTTTCTACCCGATATTATGGCAACGATTGTTGATGTGGCCCAGGCAAAATATCCTAGCCAGTATAAAGGAAATCCAATTATTCCGCTTCAGGGAAAAAGCCTGTTGCCATTAATACAAGGCAAAGAATTGCCGGTGCATCAGCAACCAATTTTCTGGGAGCACGAAGGTAATGCCGCTGTTAGATCAGGAAACTTCAAACTGGTAAGCGAATACAGCGCCGGTCAGCCGGTTAAATGGGAACTTTACGATTTAAGCAAGGATAGATCCGAATTAAATGATCTGGCTACAAAAATGCCAGCCAAAGTTGCAGAATTAACTCAAGCATACCAGAATTGGGCTGCATTTGCAGGTGTTGTTCCCTATGATGAGGTGGTTAAAATACAGGCGAAAAAGAAAAAAGTAGCCCGGATATTACCTCAATAGTGCTGTGTTTCAGCACAGAAAGAATCTTATTGTTTAGCGAACCAGGAGCGCTAGCTTATTTTTTAGGAAAATATGTATATTCGTTTCATACCAGGTATGCCACGGTAAGTTTATTTCTATGCTCCTTATTCAAAAAAAAACTGCTTGCTTCATATTTTTTTTATGGATGGGTACAGGCATTTGTTTTGCCCAGTCTACAGCTATTCCCCTTAAATATTTGGGTGTAGAAAGTGGCCTGTCTAATAATGTGGTAAACTCTTTATACCTGGATCATTTTGGGTTTATGTGGATGGGTACCTATGACGGATTAAACCGTTACGATGGTTATCATTTTAAGGTTTTTAGAAATGGTTGGGGAGATGAACATTCACTGGTCAATAATCACATTACGGTACTGAATGGGGATGCGAAAAACAGGGTTTGGGTAGGTACACAAAAGGGAATTTCCTATTATGATTATGCCGATTCCAGGTTTCATCAACTGATTTATTTAGACAAGGGACGTAAAAATGAGGTAAGTTATGCCATTAATTCCATTGCCATAAGTCAGGCTTTAGCTGTTTATGTAGCTACCGAAGAAAAAGGCCTTTTCATGCTCAAAAAGAACAGCAGCCTGGCAGAACGAATCCCTTTTGGTAAAAATTTCGACTTTACAGTAAAGGCTTTATACATTGATGATGATCAAACCCTCTGGCTTTTTATTAAGGATGTGGGGCTTTGTAAGTATGATAAAGACCAAAATAAAGTTCGTTTAGTAACTGCTGCCCTAAGCTCGGTAACTTGTATTACAAAAGATACTAAGCAAACGCTCTGGCTTGGAACAGAACGCGGACTTTTTCAGTTTGATAAAGTAAAAGCTAGCATCAGCAAGTTTAACCAGCACTTAAACAATGAGAATATTATGGGTTTGTTGTTAGATCGGCAACAAAAACTCTGGATTTCGACAGATGGAGGCGGGGTTGCTGTTTACGATACCAAAAAGCAAAAAACAAGTTACCTGTCTGCAGGAAAAGAAAAAGGTTTGCTCAGCAGTAATTCTGTTGCGCAGGTTTACGAAGACCATGAATCGAGAAAGTGGATTGCAACCCTGCGTGGTGGGGTAAATATCATTGATACCGAAAATGAACAGTTTACCACCATTAAACATGACCCGCTAAAAAGTAATTCTCTAATTAATAATTTTGTGCTCTCTTTTAGCGAAGATGAAAACAAAAACATTTGGATCGGGACTGATGGAGGTGGTTTAAGCGTCTGGAACCGAAAGCTAAATACTTTTGCCAATTATGCAAAAACCAGTGATCCAAATTCTTTAACCAGTAATTTTGTTACCAGTATTTTAAATGATGCAGACCACAATGTCTGGGTGGCCAGTTTTAGCGGCGGGATAGATCGTTTTAATAAAACAACTGGAAAATTTGTCCACTATAACTGTTATAATACCTCTAAAGGTGTTGACGATATTAATATCTGGAAACTTTATCAAGACAAACAACAAAATATCTGGGTGGGTACCACAAAAGGTGGCGCATTGTATCGTTACAATAAAAGCATCGATAAATTTGAACTTTTTGATACTAAACTAAAGGATATTCACAGTTTATTTCAGGATTCGAAAGGCAGGCTTTGGGCAGGGAACTATACCGAACTGATCGAAATCGATCCGGTAAACAAAAAACATAACTATACGAAGATCAACTTTGCCATTAGGGCCATTCAGGAAGATTTTAATCACCAGATATGGATCGGCACCGAAGGCGGAGGTTTATTGCTTTTTGATCCGGAAACCAAAAAAATAAAGCGGTATATCCAAAGTGATGGATTACCAAGTAATTCGGTGCTCAATATCCTTCAGGATGCACAAGGTAATTTATGGTGCAGTACCTACAATGGCTTATCCAGATTTGATGTTAGGCACCATAGCTTTAAAAATTATTATGCTACTGATGGTTTACAAAGCAATCAGTTTAATTATAACGCAGCATTAAAACTCGCAAACGGTAATTTTTTATTTGGCGGGATTGGGGGCTTTAACTTGTTTTCGCCCGATAGCATTAAGAAAAATAAGCGCATACCTAAAATGGTGCTGACCGATTTTAGGATCAACAATATTCCGCTTGATCAGGACTCAGCTTATAACGATATCTCTGTTATTAATTTGGCACGCATAGAAATTCCGTTTAGTGATGCCGTGATTTCTATCGATTATGCCGCAATAGAATTCTCCTTTCAGGATCAGATTTCTTATGCCTACTACCTGGAAGGCTGGGACAGAGACTGGAATTATGTAAACAAGTTAAGTACGGCCTATTATTCCAGGTTAAATGAAGGCGAATATAAGCTCCATATTAAAAGTACCGATACTGAAGGCGCCTGGAGCAACAATGAAAAAATTGTAGTGATTAGGATTTTACCACCCTGGTACCGTACCTGGTGGGCCTATACCATCTATCTTATTATCGGATCGTCCATATTTTACCTTTTTCAAACTTACCGCAACCGCCAGAGAAGATTGAAACATGAAGTAGAAATTACCAACCTTAAAATGGAGCGTGAAAAGGATCTGAATGAGAAAAAACTGAATTTCTTTACCAATATTTCACATGAACTGAGAACGCCCTTAACCTTAATTGTTAATCCGATTAAAGATATTATCCTTAAAAAAGATCCGGGACCAGAAAAGAACGATTTAAATATAGTTTACCGCAATTCGAGGCGTTTGTTAAGCCTGGTAGATCAGTTATTGCTATTTAGAAAGACGGAAAGTGAAAATGATACCTTGAAAATTGTAAGGATCAACCTGTACAAGTTTACGAACGAAATTTTTCTCTGCTTTAACTATCTGGCAAAACAAAATCACATCGACTATACTTTTGAGTGTGAAGAAGAAGAACTGGATATTTATGCAGATAAAGATAAACTCGAAATTGTTTTTTTTAACCTGCTTTCTAATGCACTTAAGTTTACGCCAAAAGGCGGTTTTGTGAAATTTAGCGTTAAACCACTTGGCATGCGCGTGCAGATTGAGGTGAGCGATAGTGGTCCGGGGATTCCGGCGCATGTGGGCGAAAAGTTGTTCGATAAATTTTATAAGGTAATGTCGAACGAATCGCTGAAGATGGGTTTCGGTATTGGGCTTTACCTGGCCAAAAACTTTGTAGAATTACATAAAGGGAAAATTTCGTTCCGCTCTAACCAGGGGATGGGTACCATATTTTTGATCGATATTCCGGTAGGAGAACCCAATTTGCAGCATAGCGGTGTTTTTCAAAACGAATTAACCTATGTAAATGAGCTCATTGCGCAAGAGGAAGAAGCAGAAAATAACGATACAGAGCATGTGGGTAACCTCCAATTGCTCATCTCAGATCTGCACTCAATTCTAGTGATTGATGATAACCCTGAAATTATTGATTACATCAGGCACATTTTTCAGGAAAACTTCAAAATTTATAAAGCCGAAAACGGTACCGATGGATTAAAGCGTTGTAAAGAATATTTACCTGATATTGTGATCTCTGATGTAAACATGGATGGCCTTAATGGTATCGAACTCTGTAAGGCCATTAAAGACGATTCTGCCCTGAGCCATATTCCGGTAATTCTGCTAACCGGCGACCCGAGTCCTGAGGTAAAACTTAAAGGAATAGAAGTTGGTGCCTACGATTTTATCAGTAAACCTTTCGATAGGGAGCTATTTACAGCTAAAATTAACAGCATTATTAAAAACAGGACCAATCTTCAGTCTTATTTCTACAATGAAATAACCTTAAAGAGTGATGCCCATAAAGTATCACAGGAGGACAAAGGATTTCTTCAAAAATGCATTATGATTATTGAAGAAAATCTGATGGAAGATAGTTTTAACGTAAAAATACTGGCATCTGATCTGGGCATGAGCCATTCTAATCTTTACAAAAGAATTAAAGCCACTTCAGGTCAGTCTGTAAATGGTTTTATCCGGTTTATCCGGTTAAGAAAGGCTGCCGAATTGTTAATCAATACCAATCTGAATATTAACGAAGCCGCTTTTAGGGTAGGCATAAATGATAGTAAATACTTTAGAGAACAGTTTCAAAAACTGTTTAAATTAACGCCATCAGAATTTATAAAGAAACACCGGAAAAGTTTTCATAAATACTATAATATTAATGCCACTACATAAAAGTTACGCTATTTTGGGCTTTTAAAGCTGTTTATCTTAAAACGCCCCCTGCAAAGTATGATTTAGCCCCCTGTGTAAAGCTTAAAAAATTCGGTACTTCGGCTTCACCAAATGTAAAGACTGAGCAGCCTAACCGTATAATGTATCAATTGCTAAATAAAAGTATATATCTAATCTGTACATTCATCGGCATCAGCCTGGTGAGTACGGCACAAGAAACACAACGGAGTACCATTGCCAGTAACGGATGGGCAAACAACTCGGTAAATGCTGTTATTTTTCGTAAAAATTCTTTGGTCAGTTTTAAAGATAGCCAATATGCCGCTTATTATGATCAGGAACAAAATGTGGTATTGGCTAAACGCAAAATTGGCTCAACGCGCTGGACAGTAGTTACCACCCCCTATAAAGGTGATGCGACCGATGCCCATAAATCAATTAGCATTATGATAGATGGCGATGGTTTCCTCCATATGGCCTGGGGTCAGCATAACAACAATTTAAATTATGCAAAATCGGTTTCAGCAGGTTCCCTAACTTTAGGGACCAAGGAAACTATGCTTTCTGCAAAAGAAAATAAAGTTAGCTATCCAGAATTTTATAAGTTGGCGAATGGCGATCTTCTGTTTTTTTACCGTGATGGGGGCTCCGGAAATGGAAACCTGATGATCAACCGTTATAGCCTGAAGACTAAAAATTGGACGCGTGTACAGGATGGGATGATTGATGGCGAAGGACAGCGAAATGCCTATTGGCAGGTGGCAGTAGATCAGGCTGGAACCATTCATTTATCGTGGGTGTGGCGCGAAAGCCCTGATGTAGCCAGTAACCACGATTTATGTTATGCTAAATCTACGGATGGCGGACTAAGCTGGTTAAAATCTACCAATGAAAAATATAGCCTGCCCATTACGGCATCTAATGCCGAATATGCGCTTAAAATTCCGCAAAAAAGTGAGCTGATTAACCAAACGTCGATGTTTGCTGATGCCAAGGGCAACGTATTTATAGCTGGTTATTGGCGCGATGCGAACGAAACTATACCACAATATCACCTGGTTTTTAAAACCGGTAACCATTGGGAAGTCAGCAACCTTAATTTTAGAAAAACGGCTTTTAGTTTAAGTGGAGGGGGTACTAAACAGATTCCGATTTCGAGGCCACAGATTATCGTGTGGCCAAATGGAAAACAATATGCTGCGGGGTTGTTGTTCAGAGATACTGAACGGGGAAACAAAGTTTCCGTTGCTTTGAATGATCAGCTTGGAACAGGAAGCTGGAAGATTAAAGACCTTACTCAAAAAAGCGTTGGTGATTGGGAACCCACTTATGATACCGAACTTTGGAAAAGTAAAGGGATTTTGAGTCTGTTTTTACAGCATGTTACCCAGATAGATGGCGAAGGAAAGGCCAGCCAGGCACCAACAATTGTGCAGGCCCTGGATTGGAAACCGAAAAATAAATAACGAATTAATGTTGAAATGAAATATCCTATTGTAAAATATAAATTTTCCCTGCTTGCTGTTTTGTTTATGGTATCTGTAAATCTGGTACAGGCACAAAGCAAAAAAACGACCGGGGCATCCAAAGAAAACACAGCTTATTTATTTACCTATTTTACCGGAAACGCTAAAGCAGAAGAAGCAATCCGTTTTGCTGTAAGCACCGATGGTTACCACTACAAAGCCTTAAATAATAATAATCCGGTTATTTCTTCTGAAAAGATCAGCAGTACCGGAGGTGTTCGCGATCCACATATTTTGCGTGGTGAGGATGGCAAAACCTTTTATATGGTGGCTACCGATATGGTTTCGGCAAATGGATGGAATGCTAACAGAGCCATGGTATTGTTGAAATCGAATGATTTGATCCATTGGACATCGTCAGTGGTTAATATTCAAAAACGTTTTCCAAATAACGAAAATTTACTCCGCGTTTGGGCACCGCAGACCATTTATGATAAAATTGCCAAAAAATACATGGTTTACTGGTCGATGAAACATGGCGATGATCCTGATAAAATTTATTATGCTTACGCCAATGCTGATTTTACGGACCTGGAAACCGTTCCGAAGCAGCTCTTTTTTAGTCCAACCAATGGCTCTTGTATTGATGGAGATATTATCTACGATAAAGGAAAATACAATCTGTTCTTTAAAACAGAAGGTAATGGTAATGGCATTAAAAAAGCGGTTTCTGATCAGCTAACAACAGGTTATGTGTTGCAGGATAAATATTTGCAGCAAACCAAAGAAGCGGTAGAAGGAGCAGGCGTTTTTAAACTGAACCAGAGTGACGAATATATCCTGATGTACGATGTGTACATGAAAGGCCGCTATCAGTTTACCAAAAGCAAAGATCTGGCAAATTTTAGTGTAGTAGATCAGGATATCACGATGGATTTTCACCCTCGGCACGGCACTATTTTGCCAATAAATCAACAAGAGTTAAACCGGTTGCTCCATCAGTGGTATAGCGTTGGGTCTGTTTTGCTTAGCCCAGAAAATAAGGCCATCAATCAAAATAATATGGTTTTAGATAGTGTAAGCCAAAAAGTTGATCTGCCTGTAAACTATGGGACAGATTTAAAGGCTTTCGATCCGCAGTTTAATACCTTTAATCAAATCAGCATTACACCAAAAGGAAAACTCGATTTTTCTAAAGGTCCTGTGAAAATTAAGCTATACATTGCCGGTCAGCAAGCTAAAACCTACGAGGTAAACGTTTCCGTAGCCAATAATCCTGTTTTAAAAGGTTATTATGCCGATCCTGAAATTTTATATTCCAATAAAACTTCGAAATATTACATCTATCCAACCAGTGATGGTTTTACGAATTGGAGCGGCACCTATTTTAAAAGTTTCTCATCTACCGATCTGGTGAACTGGAAAGATGAAGGCAAAATATTAGACCTTGAAAAAGACGTTTCCTGGGCAAAAAAGAATGCCTGGGCACCAACCATCATCGAAAAAAAGATTAATGGTGTGTACAAGTATTTCTATTATTTTACAGCGGCCCAGAAAATTGGAGTTGCTGTTGCTGATGATCCGGCGGGCCCGTTTAAGGACAGTGGAAAGGCTTTAATTTCTGGTAAACCAAAAGGGATTAAAGGTGGTCAGGAGATTGATCCTGATGTGTTTAACGATCCTCAAACCCATAAAAGTTATCTCTATTGGGGAAATGGTTATATGGCGGTTGCACCATTAAATGACGATATGGTTTCGATTGATACCACTGCGATTAAAATCATTACGCCAAACAACGGTTTTAGAGAAGGTACAGAAGTTTTTTATCGCAATGGAAAGTATTACTTCTTATGGTCGGAAGATGATACCCGGAGCGAAAATTATAGGGTACGTTATGGTTTTTCTGATTCACCTACGGGTAAAATAACCATTCCGGAAAATAACCTGATTCTGGCCAAAGATGTAACACAAGGTATTTACGGCACAGGGCATAACAGCGTGATCAAAGTTAACGGAAAAGACGAATGGTACATGGTTTACCATCGCTTTAGCAGGCCAAAAGGCATTTTGATGGGAAGAGCTGCAGGGTACAATCGAGAGGTTTGCATCGATAAAATGGAATTTAACGAAGATGGAACCATTAAACCTGTAGTACCAACAGTAAACGGCATTAAACCCATACACTAATGAAATTAAGATTATACCAGTTACTTTTTTTATGGTTGTTTTTTAGCAGCATTGTGCTAAATGCACAAACTTCAACCTCAAAAGAAGAAGTGCTCGAAATGCTTAACCGCGCAAATGCCTATTGGCAAAATAACAATAAACCCGAAGTACGTGCTTTTTGGGATCATGCTGCTTACCATACCGGAAATATGGAACTTTACGGAATTACCAGAAATGAAACTTACCGTAAATATTCAGAAGACTGGGCCGTTTATAACCAATGGATGGGTGCAAAATCGACCGATAAATCCAAATGGAAATATAAATACGGCGAAACAGATGAATATGTGCTGTTTGGCGATTGGCAAATCTGCTTTCAAACCTATATCGATCTCTATCACTTAAAACCCGAAGAATATAAAATTGCAAGGGCAAAAGAGGTGATGCAATACGAAATGAGCACACCCAACAGCGATTATTGGTGGTGGGCCGATGGCTTGTACATGGTAATGCCAGTGATGACCAAACTTTATAAGGTAACTGGCGATCAAAAATACCTGGATAAACTGTACGAATATTTTAGGTATGCCAACAGTATTATGTACGATAAAAAGGAAAAACTTTATTATCGCGATGCCAAATACGTTTATCCAAAACATAAAAGTGCCAATGGTAAAAAAGATTTTTGGGCAAGGGGCGATGGTTGGGTATTTGCAGGTTTGGCGAAAGTGTTGAAAGATCTGCCCCTTAACGATCCGCACCGCAATGAATATTTAACCAAGTACCTGAATATGGCCAAAGCAATTGTTAAAAGCCAGCAGGCAGAAGGCTATTGGACCAGAAGCATCCTCGATGCGCAACACGCCCCGGGACCTGAAACCAGTGGCACATCCTTTTTTACTTATGGTTTATTGTGGGGGATTAACAACGGCTATTTAAAAGAAAAAACCTACTTACCTGCAGCACAAAAAGCATGGACATACCTAAGCAGAACCGCATTGCAACCTAACGGTAAACTAGGTTATGTACAGCCGATAGGGGAGAAAGCCATTCCGGGTCAGGTGGTTGATGTAAATTCTACTGCGAATTTTGGTATAGGGGCCTTTTTATTGGCAGGAAGCGAAATGTACCGCTATTTATCGAATAAAAATTAAATTTTAAAACTAATGAAATTAAGAAATATCTGCATTACAGCTTTACTCATCACATTGATTGGCGGAACTGTATTTGCACAAAAGAAAGCCAAAAACACCAAAAGCGCAGTTTTAACCGACAGGCAGTTCTGGTTGCAGCAAATGGATAAGATGGTGAAACCTGTTTTATATAACCTGGCTAAAGATAGCCTGCGGATTGCAATGCCGAAGGTTACCTCTATCCATATTGATAATAAAGAGCACCGCATTAAGGTACAATATGTCGAGGTTTTGGGCAGGGTTTTAAGTGGTATTGCGCCATGGTTACAGTTAGAAGGAGGTTCTGCAGAAGAAGTGGCTTTACGTAAACAATATCGCGAATGGGCGCTTCAAGGGTTAAAAAATGCATTGGATTCAAATGCCAATGATTTTATGAATTTCGATATCGGCGGGCAGCAACTGGTAGATGCTTCTTATGTCGCATTGGCGCTGGTTCGTGCGCCCTGGTTATGGGAAAACCTGGATAAGAAAAACCAGGAGCTGATGATGAAATCGATCATTACCACCAGAAGATTTAAACCTGTTTTTTCTAACTGGTTATTGTTTTCTGCTATGAACGAAGCTTTTCTGGCCAAATTTGGTTACAGCTGGGATCCCATGCGGGTTGATTATGCCTTGCAACAAATGGAGCAATGGTATACTGGGGATGGCATGTACACCGATGGAACATCCTTCGCTTTCGATTATTACAACAGTTATGTTATCCACCCTTATCTGGCTACTTTGGCCAATATCATTGGTGCTAAAACGAACAGTTATAAAGAAATGTTCGATAAAATTAAAAAGCGGAACGAACGATATGCGGTAATCCAGGAGCGATTAATCAATGCCGATGGCACTTATCCTGCAACTGGTCGTTCTATCATTTACCGTGGTGCAGCATTTCATCATTTGGCCGATATGGCCTGGAGAAAGGCATTACCAAAACAGTTAAGTCCGGCACAGGTCCGTTGCGCTTTAACAGCCGTCATCAAAAAAACTTTAGAAAGTCCTGGTACCTATAAAAACGGTTGGTTAACCATTGGTTTATATGGTGATCAACCCAATCTGGGCGATTTTTATAACAACCAGGGTAGTCCTTACATCGCTTCAAATATCTTTTTGCCATTGGGCCTGTCAGAAACGGATCCCTTTTGGGCAAACCCTGCCGAGAAATGGAGTGCGCAAAAAATCTGGAGCGGAGAAAATTTTGAAAATGATCACAGTGCAAGTTTAAAATAACTAATTAATTAAATATCAGATAACTAAATAATTAAGAAGATGTTATGTAAATTCCATCTTTAAAACATTAAAATTATTGATTAACATGATGAATAAGAGAATCAGTTTTGTTTTAGGATTTATCGCCTTTGTTTTGTTGCTAAACGGAAACATTTCAGCACAACAGGCCTATACTTCTTTTACGCCGGGTAAAATTTGGAAAGATAATAAAGGCGTTCATATTAATGCACACGGTGGTGGTATTGTAGAATATAAAGGAACCTATTATTGGTTTGGAGAGCATAAAATTGAAGGCGAAAAAGGAAATACAGCGCAGGTAGGTGTACATTGTTATTCTTCAAAAGATTTATACAATTGGAAAGATGAAGGTATTGCGCTTCCGGTTTCTGAAGACCTGAAAAGTGATATTGCTAAAGGTTGTATTCTGGAGCGTCCAAAAGTGGTATACAACAAAAAAACCAAAAAGTTTGTGATGTGGTTTCACCTGGAGCTTTTGGGTAAAGGTTATGCAGCGGCAAGATCAGGTGTTGCAGTGGCCGATCGCCCAACAGGGCCATATACTTTTATCAAAAGTTACCGCCCAAATCCAGGTAAAATGCCTTTCTATGCTGAAGGAACACCTGAAAAGGATCAGGTAAATTGCGAAAAACCTGCAAATAAGAGCGATGGTTTTTTCTGTAGGGATTTAGCTGGTGGCCAGATGGCCAGGGATATGACTGTTTTTGTAGATGATGACGGAAAAGCTTATCACATATTTTCTTCAGAAGAGAATTTTACGCTTCATTTAGCAGAATTAACCCCCGATTATTTAGGCCACACTGGCAAATTTATCAGGATTTATGTGGGTCAACAAACAGAAGCACCAGCCTTATTTAAGAAAAACGGAGTTTATTACATGGTTGGTTCGGGTTGTACAGGCTGGGCACCAAATCCGGCACGATGGTTTAAATCAAATTCCATCTGGGGTCCCTGGACCTATATGGGGAACCCTTGTCAGGGCGAGGGTGCTAAATTAACCTACGGCGGTCAGAGTACACATGTGCTTCCTGCCCCGGGTAAAAAAGGAGACTTTATTTTTATGGCCGATAAATGGGAACCCAAAAATGCCATCGATGGCCGTTATTTATGGTTGCCGATCAAATTTGAAGGCGATAAAATTTCGATAAACTGGGCAGACGAATGGAATCTGAGCGTGTTTAAAAAGTAGAGAAAAAACAAATTTTATATAAAACCCAGATGATGGATTGCGGAGAAATACGCAAATTAGGAACCCTTTTGCCTAAAAAATCCAGGTCATCAAAAAAACAGTTCAAAATGAAAGTAAAATTATTATGGTTGGTGGCGATGTGTTTCTCCTTAACCGCTTTTGGCCAGCAAGCCAAACACACGTTTAAATTGGGAGAATCGGATTTTTTGCTGGATGATAAACCTTTCCAGATAATTTCTGGCGAGTTACATTATCCCCGTGTACCAAAAGAGGCCTGGCGGGCCCGGATGAAAATGGCCAAAGCCATGGGGCTAAATACCATTGGTACCTACGTGTTCTGGAATTTGCATGAGCCACAAAAAGGAAAATTCGATTTTTCCGGCAATAACAACATCGCCGAATTTGTGAAAATTGCCCAGCAGGAGGGACTTTGGGTGATTTTAAGGCCAAGTCCTTACGTTTGTGCCGAATGGGAGTTTGGCGGTTACCCATATTGGTTACAGAATGAAAAAGGCCTTGTGGTAAGAAGTACCGAAAAACAATACCTGGATGAGTATAAAAAATATATTCTCGAAGTAGGAAAGCAGTTAGCATCATTACAGATTAACCATGGCGGTAACATCATTATGGTGCAGGTAGAGAACGAATACGGTTCTTATGCTGCTGATAAAAATTATTTAGATATCAACAGAAAAATGTTTATCGAGGCAGGCTTCGATGGATTGCTTTATACCTGCGATCCGGCTGCTGATGTAAAAGATGGTCATTTAGCTGGTTTATTACCCGCAGTAAACGGGATCGATGATCCGGCAAAAATCAGACAGCTGGTAAATGAAAACCATGATGGCAAAGGTCCGTATTTTATAGCGGAGTGGTACCCGGCATGGTTCGATTGGTGGGGAACAGCGCACCACACCGTTCCTGCTGTGCAATACACCAAAAGGTTAGATTCTGTTTTAGCAGCAGGCATTTCGATCAACATGTACATGTTCCATGGCGGTACAACCCGTGGTTTTATGAACGGTGCTAACTACAAGGATATTTCGCCATATGAACCACAAACCAGTAGTTATGATTACGATGCGCCTTTAAATGAGGCTGGGAACGTAACTGAGAAATTCAGGGCTTTTAGAAGTGTAATCGAAAAACATCTTCCGGCAGGGCAAAGTTTGCCGCCAATCCCAGCAGCTAAACCAAGTATCGCTATTGCGCCTTTTAAACTGACCAGTAAAGTTACTTTGTTTAATGCACTGCCAAAAGCTGTGAAAAATATCACGCCTTTAACTTTTGAAGACCTTAAGCAGGACTATGGTTACGTGTTATACCGCACCACCATTCAGGGCGGGAAAAAAGGCCAATTGCAGCTTAAACAATTACGCGATTATGCGCTGATTTTTATCAACCAGAAAAGGGCAGGTATTTTAGATCGCAGGTTAAACCAAAACACCCTGTCGTTAGATCTTCCGGCAGGAGAGGTACAGCTCGATATTTTTGTTGAAAATATGGGACGGGTAAACTTTGGAAAGTATTTATTAGAGAATAAAAAAGGAATTACCGAACAGGTAACTTTTAATGGTGCCGAAGTTAAAAACTGGTCGATGTATGGCTTTCCTTTTAACAACGATCGCATGACCATTACTAGTCCATCAAAATCAAACGGAAATGGACCAACATTACAGAAAGGATCCTTCCAGATTGCGACTGTTGCTGATACTTATTTAGATATGACCGATTGGGGAAAGGGAGTCGTATGGGTTAACGGACACAACTTAGGAAAGTACTGGGCAATTGGTCCGCAACAAACGCTATATGTTCCTCAGGAATGGTTAAAAAAAGGCAAGAATGATATTACAGTTTTGGAACTGCTTAAACCCGATCAAAATATTTTAAAAGCAATTGATCAACCAATTCTAAATACACTTAAAAAATTAAACGTAGATTAAACGTTTAAAAATCTTAAAAATTGGTGTTAAAGGCCTAAATTTGGCAAAAAGTAACAATTTAACCCCTATTAATTACCGTATTACCCCTCAATTGAGGGGTTTTTTTATGGTTACTTTGTTACAACCAAATAATAAAACCAATAAGATATGAGCAAAAACAAACGACATTTTTTTAAAGCACATCACGACTACTGAAAAACATCTAACTAATTTTTTTCTTTAAATAACCATTAAACAAACCCGCTCACCTGAGCAGAATTTTTTAACCAACCATCCCTAGTATGCAAAAAAAATTACTCCTGAAATTTTCAGTTGTGTTTTTATTGCTGTTTAAAATTATCCCGGTACAGGCTTCCAATGAGGCTAAACTTGTCCTGGGTTTTAAGCAGCATATTGATACACTGCAAAAGGCCCCATCGCTCTACCTTGTTGATGAAAATCAGCTCCCGCTTGTAGGTGCCAAGCTTGTTAATACAAAGAATAAAACCAGTGCTGTTACCGATATCAACGGTATTGCTCAATTAAGCTATGGCACTGGTGATCTGATTGAAGTTTATGCTTCAAATGCATTGGTATTAAAACTTGAGATTAGGAAAGGCCAAAATGTGATTGTGGTGAGCAGTAAAAACCCCGGAGTTGCTGCACTAAAGCCAGTGAGAACACTTTATGATCAAACGGTTAAGCAATCGTTATCTACCATGGCAACTGATGCTGTTTATACCACAGATTTAACCAAAACGCCGGTAACTTCGATAAAATCGGCCATTACAGGTCGTTTAGCAGGTTTATATACCAATCAAAATTCGGGTAGATTAGGTTCCGAAGGCCGAACTGATGGAACTGCTTCACTACTTTCGCTCGGTTCTTTAGGTTCTGATGCCGTTACAATGTCGCTAAGAGGACAAAACCCGGTAGTTATTGTCGACGGTATACCAAGACCGCTTACCATTTTTAATATGGAAGAGATCGAGTCGATTACCGTATTGAAAGACGCCGTTTCAACGGCAATGTTAGGTGTAAAAGGTGCAAGTGGTGCAATTTTAATCACCACCAGAAGGGGCGCTAAAGCAAAACAGCTCATTTCATTTACTGCACAAACTGCATTTCAAAAATCACTTAAACTTCCACAAGGCTTAAATTCATTTCAATACGCCACTTTATACAATGAGGCCAGGGTAAATGATGGTTTAACTCCGGTTTATACTGCTGCCGATTTACAGGCTTACCAAACAGGCAGTGATCCCCAAGGTCACCCCGATGTAGACTGGAAAGATTTGGTAACTAAACCCACTTCACGTTTTAATCATTATACCTTAAATGTATCGGGTGGTAACGATTTTGGGAAATACTTTGTCGCTGTTGAGCATGTGGATCAAAACGGACTTTTTAAAAATTCAGACCTCAACACCTATGATACAGACAATACCTACAAAAGTTATGTAATCCGTTCTAATGTCGATCTGCAGATCAATAAGAAACTATCGGCAGGTATTAATTTAATGGGACGTTTAATTAACGGAAATGAGTCTGGTTATACCGCAAACTCAGCCGGTTTTGGTTCACAATCGATTTTGAATTCCATTAATGCAACTCCTGCGAACGCATATCCGGTTTATAATCCAAATGGAAGTTTCGCCACAACATCTTCTTATCAGAACAATATTTATGCTCAAGCCATTGCTTCTGGTTATGTTGGTACTTATAAAAGGGATGTATCAGCAGATTTATTCTTAAAAAGAACATTCGATGAAATTACAAAAGGTCTTTGGTTAAAAGCTAAAGCATCAATTTTTGCAACATTATCTGAAAATACTTACAGACAGAAATCGTTTGCCAGTTTTTTCTATAATCCAACTACCAAAGCTTATACGCAATATGGTACCATTGGTACACAAAATAACTATACAGGCATTAATTACCAGGGCCATTCAGATTACGAGGAGCTAACTCTTGGTTACGACCGTAATTTTAACAAACATGGCGTAAGTGCAGTTTTATTGGCCAACCACGATAACTCATTTACTGGATCCGATCTTCCTTATACCGTACAGGGGATTTCGGGAAAGGCATCGTATAATTTCGATGAGAAATATGTTGCCGATGTAGCTTTTGGATACAATGGTTCTAATTATTATCCGCCATCTGGCGATTATAAGTATGGATTTTTTCCGGCTATGGCTTTAGCCTGGAACATCAATAAAGAAAACTTTTTAAAAGATACCAAATGGCTGAGCAGCTTAAAACTATATGGTTCTTACGGCAAAACGGGGAACGATAATCCTGGTTACTTTGTGTACATCCAAAGGTATTTTGATGGTACAGCTACTTATTTTGGCGCTACTCCAGGTTCCAATACCAGTATTTATGAACAGCCTTTAGCTAATCCGAATATTACATGGGAAAAAGCAAACAAGTTTAATATAGGTTTACAGGGAGCGATTTTAGATAACAAGCTCAGTTTTACGGCTGAATATTATCGTGATAAATATTATGACCTGTTGATGCAAAGAGGTAAAAACTCTGCACTTATCGGGCAGAACTACCCTTTAGAAAATATTGGACAGAGCAGATATACCGGATGGGATTTTAAATTGAATTTCCAGCAAACGGTGAATGAATTTAGCTATTACATTGCAGCTACCGGTGGGTTACAACAATCGAAAGTGCTTTACCAGAATGAGGTGAATCAACCTTTCCCTTGGATGGCCAGAACAGGGCAAGCCGTTGGTCAGCGTTTTGGGTACATCGCCGATGGTTTATTCCAAAATACTGCTGAAGTAAATGGCAGCGCTAAATTGGAAGGTTATACCGCGCAGCCTGGAGATATTAAATACCGCGACCTGAATGGTGATGGGATTATCAACCAGCTCGATCAAACCGCAATCGGGAATGCAAAACCATTGTTCTATTATGGTTTAAACTTAGGTTTCCAGTTTAAAGGATTCGATTTTAGTGCATTGATACAAGGTGCGATGAACCGCACCATTTACCTGAGCGGAAATACAGAGTGGGCTTTTCAAAATAATGGCTTCGGGCAGGCCTGGGAACAAAATCTCGACCGCTGGACACCTCAAACGGCAGGTACCGCTACAATGCCCAGATTATCGATTGGTACAAATATCAATAACGAAGCTACTT
The DNA here is from genome assembly GCF_059423705.1 of Pedobacter sp. GW460-11-11-14-TSB4. NCBI lineage: Bacteria > Pseudomonadati > Bacteroidota > Sphingobacteriia > Sphingobacteriales > Sphingobacteriaceae > Pedobacter > Pedobacter sp. GW460-11-11-14-TSB4. The sequence continues at coordinate 23,948 of NZ_JBWKYI010000004.1, read as the reverse complement.
CTACTTTCTGGCAGCACTCGGGCAATTATGCACGCTTAAAAAATGTTGAGGTAGGTTATACCATTCCAAACCATTGGGCCAGGAAGATAGGTCTGCAGAGCATCAGGGTATTTGGCAATGGCACCAACTTAGTAACACTTGCCGCTTATGATCGTGTAGATCCGGAGGTTTACAATGGAAGCTATCCAATTCAGCGATCGATCAACATGGGTATCAACATTAAACTTTAATCACATGAAAAATTTTAAACAATATATCATACTGGCGTTATTTGGCTTTCAGGTGGCTATGGCCATTACCTCATGTAAAAAGGTAGAAACCGAGCCGCGCGATTGGATCCAGGCAGATTTAGTTTGGGATGATCAGGATAAAAACGGAACTGTGGCAGGTTTCTTTTTAAACAGTGTATACAACTATATACCGAGTGGTTTTAACCGGATAGATGGCGATTTTTTAGATGCAGCCTCTGGAGATGCCATTCCGTCAAGAAACAATACCCAGGTAGAATATTTTACAAATGGCAGGATAAGTACGCTCAACAATCCTGATCCTTATTGGGGAAATAGTTATTATGGCATTAGGGCAGCCAATATTTTTCTGGCCAATATTAATGTGGTGCCGATTGCTGCGCTGACCAAACAATATTGGAGGGCAGAGGCCAGGTACATTAGGGCATTATTATATTTTGAGTTGTTGAAAAGATACGGTGGCGTTCCTTTAATCGGAAATAAGGTTTTCACGCTTGAAGATAACCTCGAATTGCCAAGAAACAGTTTCGCCGATTGCATAAATTATATCATTAGTGAATGTGATGCAGTTAAAGACAGCTTAAGATTAGAAACAGGTGCAAATTATACCACTTCCGATTGGGGCAGGATTCCGAAAGGAGCAGCAATAGCCTTAAAATGCAGGGCTTATTTGTATGCGGCAAGTCCATTGTACAATGGTGGCGGTGTAGAATCAAACGGAACATTAAAAGTCTTGACAGGTTATCCAACAGCTGACGCTAGCCGTTGGCAAAAAGTAATTGATGCTGCAGTAGAACTCAATGCTTTAAATTATTACCAGTTACAGCCGGTATTCAACAATGTGTTTTTAACCAATAAAAATACTGAAGTTATCCTGAGCAAACAGGCTGCGGTAAATACGGGTATCGAAACCACCAATGCTCCGTCCGGTTATGGAGCACCTGCATTAAGTAATGGTAGAACAAGTCCAACGGCAGATTTGGTGAATGCGTTTACCATGAGGAATGGCTTGCCCATTACCGATGCGGCATCAGGTTACAATCCGGCGGCGCCTTACACCAACAGAGACCTCCGGTTAGATTATACCATTTTTTATAATGGCGTAAACTGGTTAAACCGGGGGGTACAAACCTACGAGGGTGGTTTGGATAAGCCAGGTGGAACAACCGTACAAACCCGAACAGGTTACTACCTGCGTAAGTTTATGGGGAATTTTGCTACCAATAGTACCTATACCAACCAATCACACAACTTTATCATTTTCAGATATGCCGAAATTATACTGAATTATGCTGAAGCATTAAATGAGGTGGGTAGAACAGAAGATGCCGTTAAGCAGATTATCCTTTTACGGACCAGGGCAGGAATAACAGCAGGCGCAAACACGCGTTACGGTATTCCAGTAGGAATTTCACAGGAGAGTATGAGAACACTGATTATGAATGAAAGAAGGGTAGAGCTGGCTTTTGAAGAGCACCGTTTCTGGGATATCCGCAGGTGGAAAATTGCACCGGCCGTTCTTAGTGGGGCATTGAATGGAACCAAAATCACCAAAAATGCCAATAACACTTTTACGTACGAGAATATTCCGGTGGTGACTTCCATTTTTACCAATAAACTCTACCACATGCCGGTACCGTATGCAGAAACAACCAAAAACAGTCAACTGCTTCAAAACGAAGGTTGGTAAATCAGTACAAATCCAATATAAGATCATAACATGAAATATATATATCAATATTTACTGGTGTTGCTTGTGCTTTTAACCTCCAATTTGGTTATGGCACAAAACCAGGTCGTATCGGGAACCGTTAGCGATGCTACAGGGCCCATATCAGGCGCTTCTGTGAAAGAGAAGGGCTTGGCAACCAATGGGGTGGTTACCGATGCAAAAGGAAATTATACCCTTAGGTTAAAGGGAACCAGCGGTACCATAGTGGTTTCATTTGTTGGCGCTACACCAAAAGAAGTCGTGGTTGGCAACAGAAAAACCGTTAATGTGCAGTTAGAAGATGATGTACAAGGCTTAGAGCAGGTGGTGGTTATCGGCTATGGTAAACAGAAAAAAATAACCTTAACCGGATCCATGAGCACCATAACAGGAGCTGATATCCGTCAAAATCCATCTGCCAGTTTACAAAACACCCTGGTGGGCAGGTTACCGGGCTTCTTTTCTCAGCAACGTTCTGGTGCACCGGGATCAGATGGTGCAACATTTTTTATCAGGGGTATCAGTTCGTACAATGGTGGTTCTACCACACCTTTAATCATTGTAGATGATATTGAATACAGTCCGGAGCAGTTTGCAGCCATTGATGCCAACGAGGTAGAAAACATCAGTATCCTTAAAGATGCTGCAACTACGGCAATTTATGGTATCAAAGGTGCAAACGGGGTAGTAGTGGTAACCACACGCAGAGGAAAACTGGGTACACCACAGATTACTTTTAGAAGCGAATACAGTGTAATGCAGCCTACAGTTATGCCTAAGTTTTTAGATGCTTACGAATCGGCAAAATTATATAACCAGGCCAGGGCAAATGATGGTTTGGCACCAAGATTTACCGAAAACGATCTGCAGAAATATCAGGACGGATCTGATCCCTACGGTCATCCGAACAACGATTGGAAAAAGATTTTGTTCAAGGATTTCAGCAGTCAGCTAAAAGGCAATTTCGATATCTCCGGCGGTACAGAAAAAGTAAAATACTTTGTTTCTGCAGGCTTTTTATACCAGGATGGTATGTTGCGGAATTATGGGGAAGAACAAGGTGTAAATTCTAACTTTTACTATAACCGGTACAATTACCGTTCAAATCTGGATATTAAGGCAACCAATACCATGGATATCCGAATTGATTTATATGGTAATTTGGGCGTAACCAATACCAATAACATCGGTAGTGCTTTTGGTTATAACGATATCTTTTACGATTACGTAAGTTTCGCTTCGCTGGCGCCATTTAACTACCCGGTTTATAATCCTGACGGAACTTTTGGTTATAGCAAGTGGCAAAGAGATGAGAATCCAAACTACAATCAGAATAACATTGTAGGAAGGATTACACATTACGGTTATAACCGCAAATATGGTAATAACATGAATTTAGTAGCCAATGTGAACCAGAAATTAGATTTTATTACCAAAGGACTTTCGATAAAAGGCGTGCTTTCTTATGCCAGTACATACGATTATACCAGAAGTATGACGAGAGATCAGTTTCCATCTTTTATCTACAATTCAGACAACAATACTTACGAGCCCAGAGATCCGAATATTTACCGGGTAAGAAGGTATTTTATCGGCTATAATGCGGGCAGTACCATCAGAAACTTAACCACACAAGCCATATTAAATTACGATAGAAGTTTTAACAGCCACCATGTTTACGGAACGGCATTAACCAATATCAATACCGTCATTAAATACAATGATAACGCGGTTTATAATTTTGTGCCTAACAACTTTAAAGGTTATACCGGCCGTGTAGGTTATGATTATGCCGATAAATATTTATTTCAGTTTAATGCAGCCTATAATGGTTCAGATCGCTTTGTGAGCAAGAAAAAGTATGGGTTTTTTCCTGCGGCATCTGCCGGATGGGTCGTATCGAACGAGAAATTCTGGAAGGATAATGTAAAGTTTATCGATTTTTTAAAGTTTAGGGGTTCTTATGGTATTGTAGGTAACGACCGCATTGGTGATGGCTTTAACTACTACTATCAGCAAAATTACAGCAATGGGGGCAATGCATCCTTCGGTTATTCAGATAATACACAAACCGGACTTTCAGAGGGTACATTGGGTAATGATGATGTAAGCTGGGAAAAAGAAAAGAAAGCAGATGTGGCGATGGAATTTGGCCTCTTCGGAAGCAAGATCACAGGTTCAATCGATTTGTTCCATAATGTAAGGAGCGATATTTTAACTTCAAGAGGAACAGTTTCATCAATTTTTGGTGTAGGCTTACCGCCGGTAAATTTGGGTAAAGTACAAAACCAGGGTGGTGAGATCGAGATCAGCTACAGGGATAAAATCGGAAATGTCGATTTCTCTGTGAGGGCAAACTACTCATTGGCCAAAAATAAAATCCTCTATCGTGATGAACCTTTGCCAGCTTATCCTTACCAGGCATTTACAGGAACCAGTATCGGTCAGATTTTAACTTATCAGTGGATTGGTTTCTATACTTCTGCTGCCGATATTGCTTCGAGTCCCGTACCTCAAACTGCACCAAGAATTGGCGATTTAAAATATGCCGATTTAAATGGTGATGGTAAAATTGATGGTTACGATATGTCTATAAACGGAAATCCGAATTTGCCCAATACAAATTATGGTTTGGAGCTTCGGACCAATTATAAAAACTTCGGTTTAAGTTTATTGTTCCAGGCCGCAACCAACTTTAATGTTCGCGGGGTAGCAGAAGCCATTCAGGCATTTGCCTCTAATTTAACTTCGATCCACCAAAATTCATGGACTCCAGCACTTGGCGATGCAGCACAATATCCATTACTTTCTTTAAGCCCTGGTTTAAGCAGTCCTTCAGCTTATCCATCTACATTTTGGTTGGTATCAGGAAATTACCTCCGTTTGAAAAATGCGGAGTTCAGTTATAATTTCCCTCAAAAGCTGACTGAAAGATTAAAAGTACAGAATATCCGTACCTACATCAACGGATATAACCTCCTCACCTGGTCGAGTTTGGATAAACGTTATCAATTCGATCCGGAATCGAATTCAGGGCAGGACAGGATTAAATATCCACCGCAAAAAATGATCAATTTAGGTTTAAGTGTTACGTTTTGATAATTGATTGACATGAAAAAAATAATATTAATGATAGCTTTATGTGCTTCAATAGCAGCATGTAAAAAAAATAGCGATTTCTTAGATAGCAAAGCAGATACAGGAGAAACTGAAGCTTCGGTGTTTTCAGATAGTTTAAAATCTATCCGCTTTCTTACCCAAATTTATAGTGCTTCATCTTATAGTTTTGCAAAAGGACGCTTTAGCAGCCACGGAAATACCGAAATGGCTACCGATGATGCCGAATACGCCTATTCAGGGCCAACCCAGAATGCGGTAATCATGTACAATGGAACACTTTCGCCAACCAATTTTTGGAGTGGGGGTGGTTTACCCGATTTTTGGACAACTCCTTATGCCAATATCCGTAGGGTAAACCTGATGTTATCTAAATTGCCTGTTATTCCACTTTCAGAAGCAAAAAAGAAACGCATTACCGGCGAACTGAAATTCCTGCGGGCATGGTATTATCATTTACTGCTGATTAATTTTGGTGGGATACCGCTTGAAGGAGATAATGTTTATGGCATTACCGATGTGATCGATCTTCCCCGGTCATCTTTTGACGAATCCGTTAATTACATTACTTCTGAGCTCGATGCTGCGGCCAATATTTTACCCGTTACTGCCGATTATGCGGAGCAGGATTACGGGCGGGCAACCAAAGGAGCTTGTTTAGCGTTAAAATCGAGGGTTTTATTGTATGCTGCCAGTCCATTGTTTAATGGTGGTGCTATAGCACAGGCTTCTGCAGCTGTAAAATCAATTGTAAGTTATCCGAGTTATAGCGTAGCCCGTTGGCAAAAAGCAGCCGACGCGGCAGAAACACTGATTAATACCGGTACCTACAGTTTATTTGAAGATAATGTTACTGCTCCGGGTTACGGTTTTTACAATGTGTTCTTAAAAAGGGTTAATTCTGAATATATTTTCACCTTTAACAGGCCATCTAACCGCGATTTTGAAGGTTATTACAATCCACCATCAAGGGGAGGGGCAAAAAATTCTACGCCAACACAGCAACTGGCTGCAGCTTTCCCAATGAAAAATGGAAAAGCAATTACCGACCCTACTTCAGGTTATGATGCCGCAAACCCTTACACAAACCGCGATCCCAGATTCGGTTATTCAATTATTTACAATCAATCGCTATATTACAGTACCACAACCAGTACTAAAATTGTGGTAAATACCTATAATGGCGCTCCAACTGATGGTTATACGTCAAATGGAACCGGGCCAACCACAACGGGTTATTATGCCCGTAAAATGTGCGATGAGAATATTTCGAGCAACAGTTCTTTCAATACAGAAAGGGGCTGGCCGTTAATCCGTTATGCAGAAATTTTATTAAACTATGCCGAAGCCATTAACGAAACCGGACAAACAGCACTGGCATATCCAAAATTAGTGGCTATCCGTAAACGCGCAGGCATAACTGCAGGTGCTGATAATTTATATGGCTTAAAGGCCAATATGTCCGTAGATGAAATGAGAGCTGTGATTCAGAATGAGCGCCGCATTGAACTAATGAATGAAGATCACCGTTGGAACGACATTAGAAGATGGAAAATAGCAGTTGATGTAAACAATGGTTTTAATAAAGCAATTAATATTACCAAAACAGGAAATGTGTATACCTATCAGGTGGTGAATACCATCCGTCAGCATGTATTTAACCCGCAACATTATTTAATGCCAATCCCACAGTCGGAAGTTTCGAAGATGCCTTCAATGCTTCAAAATCCTGGCTATTAATTTGATATGGTTAGTGTATCGGGTCGTCTTTTTTGGCGATCCGGTATTTTTTAAATTAAGTTTTTAGTTAAATTGTACTATAATTAAGAAATTACCCATGCAAAATAGAATCTCATTCTCTCTTATTGTTTTGTTAGCCATTTTTATGCAATCCTGTGCCATCAAAAAAAATCAAAATGTTTCAAACCTTTATGTTAAAGAAGGTTATAAACTGGTTTGGAGTGATGAGTTTGAAAAAGATGGAGTGCCAAATCCGGCCAATTGGGATTATGAAAAAGGTTTTGTGCGTAATGAAGAATTACAATGGTACCAGCCAGAAAATGCTTTTTGCAAAGATGGCAAGCTGATTATAGAAGCAAGGAAAGAAGTAAAACCTAATCCGCTTTATGTAGAAGGAAGCAACGATTGGCGTAAAAAACCTAAAAATATAGCTTATACTTCTGCCTGTATCATCACCAAAGGTTTACAGAGCTGGCAGTATGGGCGATTCGAAATGAGGGGAAAGATTGATATCTCGGATGGACTTTGGCCGGCATTTTGGACACTGGGTGTAAAAGGCCGCTGGCCTGCCAATGGTGAAATTGATATTATGGAATACTACCGCGGAAAATTACTGGCCAATATTGCTAGTTTAGGCGCCAATAGAAAGCCAAAATGGTTTAGCAATACCAAAACCATTGCCGAATTGGGTGGAAAAAAATGGGCAGAAGCGTTTCATATCTGGCGTATGGATTGGGACAGCGAAGCCATTAGCTTATCTGTAGATGGGATACTCCTGAATAAAACCAATTTAAGCGACCTTAAAAATGATGATGGCTCCGATTTTCATCCTTTTAAACAACAACATTATATCTTATTTGATCTGGCCATGGGTGGTATGAACGGTGGATCGTTAAACGATACTAAATTCCCCAACAGGATGGAAGTCGATTACGTTAGGGTTTATCAGAGATAAATGCTTTTCCAATTGTCCTCCTGTGTAAACGTATCAGGTTTTTAAAACCTGATACGTTTATTCGAAACAAAAAGAGCCATGGAAATTAAACCATGGCTCTTTTTGTTGTTTTTTTTAAAAAGAATTAATTCTGAACTTTTATTTCAGTCCTTCTGTTCAGTATTCTGCCTTCTTCGCTGGTATTGCTGCTGATCGGCTCTTTCTCGCCATGACCAACAACTGTGAAATTATTTCCGCTTAAACCTGCGTTTATGAAGTACGATTTTACTGCGTTTGCACGGTCAACAGAAAGTTGCATGTTGTGCTCTGGTGTGCCTTCGGCAGATGAATGGCCATTAAGAATGAATTTTGTGTTTGGCGATTTTTTCATATCCGCAACAGCTTTATCTAAAATAGAGAATGATGATGTTTTAAGTACGAAAGAATTAAACTCAAACTGGATATTATCTAAATTAAAGTTTGGCTTTTCAACGGGAGCCGGGGTTTCTTCTTTCTCCGGTGCAGGTGCTGCTTTTTTCTCTTCTACCGGAGGTGCTGGTTTCTCAACAGGTGCCGGCACTGGTTTTGCAACCAGTTTTTTTGTTTTACAAGCATACATGGTAAGGGTAAACAAAGCTAGGAGCGTACTAAATAAAAGGTTTTTGGTAATGTTCATGTTTAAAATTAATTTAAGTTTATTGTGTGTTTGTTGCCCAAACATACTAATAAATGATTACAGCTATAACGACGTTTTTTAGAAGAAGTTATATTTCTGAAACTGATTTTTAAATTTTAACAAACATTTAAACCTTTAAATTTGGCATTAAGTTTAAGAAGGCCTGCGAATTAGCATGGTATTTCTTTTTATCTAATTTAAAATAAAATGCCCCTTTTTTAGATCCTGTTCTGTCTTTTTCAGCCATCTTAATCAATAGTCCGGTAGAGGTAATTTTACGGCTGAAATTTCTGGTATCAATCTTAGTATCATTTACTTCCTCAAAAAGAATATGCAATTGTGGGATCGTAAATTTTTTCGGCAGCATCTCGAACAAAATAGGATGAAGGGCAGCTTTATACCTTAGTTTTTTTCTGGCATCAGCAACCATTTGGTCATGATCGAAAATAAGTTTTGGCCTGTCATTAATCAGGAACCACTCGGCCTCATAATCGTCATTCAGCTGTGTTTCATATTTATGTATATCAATTAAAGCAAAATAGCCAACAGATAACGTGCGTTCAATAGGGTCGCGGGCAGGCTCTCCATATATTTGCATCTGCTCCAGGTAAACGCCTTCTAAACCGGTCATTTTTTTAAGTACCCTGTTTGCCGCATCATCCGGGCTTTCGTCAGCACCTACAAAACCGCCCATTAAACTCCATTTATTTATTTCGGGCTCTAAACCTCGTTTAACCAATAGAATTTTAAGATGTTCTCCATCAAATCCAAATACGATGCAGTCAACGGCAACAAGATAATGTGGCTGTCTGGAATATTCAATCATTTTTATCCGGGATTTTAAAGGGCTTAATATGTTCAAATTTTCACGAATATAAAAATAATTATTAATTGTCATTTTGACAATTAATAATTATTTTATATTTTAGCGGCGTAGATAAGCTAAGCTAAAATAGCTTTCGTGTTTCTAACCAATTGAAAATAAGAAGATGAACCAAACATTCGAACTCGACAGTAATCCACACACCAGGTTAAATATCTTAACCGGCGAATGGGTTTTAGTATCTCCGCACCGTACCAAAAGGCCCTGGCAGGGTAAGGTTGAAGACGTCACACCAGATAATCGCCCGGAATACGACCCTAAATGCTACTTATGTCCGGGTAATAGTAGGGCAGATGGCGATAGCAATCCGGAATATACCGAAAGCTTTGTTTTTAACAATGATTTTGCCGCGCTGCTTGAAGATACACCAGCCGGTAATATGAATGAACATGATTTATTGGTAGCCAGTAATCAGAGGGGACTTTGTAAGGTAATCAGTTTTAGCCCCAAACACCACCTTACACTTCCCGAAATGAGTGTTAAAGCAATAACTGCTGTGGTAAATGTTTGGCAGAACGAATTTAACAGCCTGGCTGAAAACAATTGGATCAAATACATCCAGATTTTTGAGAACAAGGGCGAAATAATGGGCTGTAGCAATCCACACCCGCATGGTCAGATCTGGTCGCAGGGCGATATTCCATTGGAAATCGCCAAAGAAACCGAACGCCAGAAATCTTACTATGCTATTCATAAAAGGAGCTTATTATCCGATTACCTTAAATTAGAGCAGAAGAAAAAGGAGCGCATTATATTCGAAAACGATCATTTTGCCGTGCTTGTTCCTTTCTGGGCGGTATGGCCGTACGAAACGATGATTATTAGTAAACGCCATGTAAATAGCATTAGGTTGTTTACAGAAGCCGAAAAGGAATCGTTAGCTGAAGCCATTAAGGTATTAACAACCAAATATGATAACCTGTTCGAAACTTCTTTTCCATATTCTGCCGGCATGCACCAGGCGCCGGTAAATAATGGCTATTACCCTGAATGGCATTGGCATATGCATTTCTATCCGCCATTATTGCGCTCGGCATCAGTTAAAAAGTTTATGGTGGGTTATGAGATGTTGGCCAATCCTCAACGTGATATTACCCCTGAGTTTGCCGCAAACCGTTTAAAAGAAATGTCTGCAACACACTATAAAATCAGCAAGGTTTAAAACTAAAAATATTAAATAATGAATGCACAACATTTAAAAAATACATTTAAAAAACTTTTCAACGCTGAGCCTATTTTGGTGCGTTCGCCGGGAAGGATCAATATTATTGGAGAACATACCGATTATAATGGTGGTTTTGTAATGCCTGCTGCTATTGATAAGGCCATTTATGTCGCCATATCAAAAAGAGGAGACGATGAAATACATTTATTTTCAGAGAGCTATCAGCAGTTTGATATTTCATCGATAAACAGTTTAAAGAAATCAGAAAATAGCTGGGCAAACTATATTTTAGGCATTGCCGATCAGTTAAAGGAAAGAGGTTACCAGCTGGGTGGCTTTAACTTTTATATCGATGGCGATGTGCCTTTGGGCGCGGGTTTATCCTCATCGGCCGCTGTAGAATGTGCAACCGGATTTGCACTCGATCAACTTTTTTCGCTTTCTGTTTCCAGGATGGATATCGCATTAATTGCACAAAAAGCCGAACAAACTTTTGCCGGGGTTAACTGCGGTATTATGGATCAGTTTGCCTCGGTATTTGGCAAGAAGGATCAAGCCATTATGCTCGATTGCCGATCGATGAAACATATTTACATTCCTTTAAAATTGGATGGTTATAAACTTTTGCTTTTAAATACCAATGTAAAACATGCACTAGCCGATTCGGCTTATAACAAAAGAAGATCACAGTGCGAGCAAGGTGTAGCCTGGGTAAAAGCGCATTATCCAAATGTAAGTACCCTTCGTGATGTAGACTTAACCATGTTAGAAACCTATGTTAAGCCAATGGACTTAGAAGTGTATAATAAGTGCCGTTTTGTAGTAGAAGAAATCGGGCGTTTATTAACAGCAGCTGAACAGTTGGAGAACGGTAATTTACAAGCTTTAGGTAAACTGATGTTCGAAACACACGAAGGTTTAAGCAAAGATTATGAAGTAAGTTGTAAAGAATTGGATTTTCTGGTTGAAGCGGTTAAACCATTAGATTATGTGCTGGGTGCCAGAATGATGGGCGGTGGTTTTGGTGGTTGTACCATCAATATTGTGAAAGAAGAAAAAATTGCTGATTTAGTCGAAGAGTTATCTTCAAAATATTTATTGCAATTCGGGCTCAAACTTGATTCCTACACTGTTCAAACCGATAACGGAACCAGTTTATTCAATTAAAATTTAAACAACCCAAGTTATACTAACCAAAATAAATCAATGAAAAACAACTTATTAGACACGAAGGATTACATTGTATTTGCAATCTACTTCGTTATTGTAGCCGCTTACGGGCTCTACATTTACAATAAGAAAAAGTCTGAATCTACGGGTTCTAAAGATTATTTTCTTGCTGAAGGCTCTTTAACCTGGTGGGCTATCGGCGCATCGTTAATCGCCTCGAATATTTCAGCCGAGCAGTTTATCGGTATGAGCGGATCAGGTTTTAAAATGGGTCTTGCCATTGCAACGTACGAATGGATGGGCGCAGCAACATTAGTGGTAGTCGCGGTATTTTTCATTCCGGTTTACCTGAAAAACAAAATTGCCACCATGCCGCAGTTTTTGCATCAGCGTTATAATGGTACAGTGGCCATGATTATGGCTGTTTTCTGGCTATTACTTTATGTTGTAGTTAACTTAACCTCTATTCTTTACTTAGGTGCTTTAGCAGTAAGCAGTATTTCTGGTTTCGATCTCAGTTTCTGCATGTACGCCATTGCAGGTTTTGCCATTATCATTACACTAGGTGGAATGAAAGTTATTGGATATACCGATGTGATCCAGGTGTTTTTCCTCATTCTGGGTGGTTTGGCCACGACTTATCTAGCTTTAAACCTTGTATCTACCCACTATGGCACAACAGGTATTTTCGAAGGTTATAGCTTAATGACTTCAAAAGCATCTGAGCATTTCCACATGATTCTAAAGCCAGAGAACGAAAATTATATCGATTTACCAGGTTTAAGTGTGCTGGTAGGTGGTATGTGGATTGTGAACTTAAACTATTGGGGCTGTAACCAATACATCACGCAACGTGCTTTGGGTGCTAACCTGGAGACTGCCCGTGGAGGTATTCTTTTCGCGGCATTCTTGAAATTATTAATGCCAATTATTGTCGTATTACCGGGTATTGCCGCTTATGTTTTATTTAAAGATGGTGCCTTTCAGTCAGAAATGCTTCAGGATGGAGCTGTAAACCCAGATCGTGCGTATCCGGTCTTGTTAAATTTACTTCCTGCCGGATTAAAAGGGCTTTCCTTTGCCGCATTAACCGCTGCGGTTGTAGCTTCTTTGGCTGGTAAGGCAAACAGTATTGCAACTATTTTTACTTTAGATATTTATAAAAAAGTATTAAGAACTGATGCCACAGAGAAAAACCTGGTAACTACAGGTAAAATTTCGATCATTGTAGCGATGATTCTTGGCGTATTAATTGCACCACATTTAGGAATCGATAAAAAAGGTGGTTTCCAATATATTCAGGAATATACAGGTTTTGTTTCTCCGGGTATTTTTGCCATGTTTATTTTAGGTTTCTTCTGGAAAAGAACAACTTCAACTGCTGCATTATTCGCTACCATTGGCGGTTTCGGCTTATCGATTTTACTTAAATTCTTACCTAACCTTACCGATCTTTCCTGGTTATCGGGTATGGGTTTCTCTGTTAAAAACGCAGCAGGCGTTTATGAAATTCCATTCTTGGATCGTATGGGCTTTGTATTTGTATTCTGTATTATTGGTATGTACATCATCAGTATGTTGAGCAACAAAGCTGAAGCAGAAGCAAAAGGATTGGCAATTGATGCGAAGATGTTTAAAACTTCTACCAGTTTTGCAGTAGGTGCTTTAATTATCATCGGATTATTGGTTGCACTTTACAGTGTATATTGGTAAATCATAAATTATAGCAATGAAAAAGGGATTAAATCGTCAGATTTAATCCCTTTTTTGTTTAAATGTGCTTCTTGAAGACTGTGCCCGCTTCTAAATTTAAACCTTAATGTTTTAAATCCTTAATAATGAAGTATGCCGTCCTAAAGGTCCTGAAACAAGTTCAGGAAGACAACTTTCTCTTGTAATCGTCATGCTGAATTTATTTCAGCATCTTTCCTGTAAAACAATTTAAATTGACGATGGCTTTATAACTTGCGCTAAGAACTAGCCATTAATCCTCTTCAGTAGCCAGTTTTTTTACCAACCATGGTAAAGTAAGTCCTTGTCCGATCAGGGTAAACAGGACCACCACAACGGATATAAATATAATGGCATTTCGTTGTGGAAATGCACTGCCATCCGATAAGGTAGCTGGTAATCCAATGGCAATGGCCAGTGAAACAATACCCCTCATTCCCGACCAGCTGATAATCAGACTGTTCTTGAAATCGAGCAATGCGTCTTCTGTAATGCGGTGTTTCCCTTTTTGAAAAGCTTTTTGAAGATTAAATTTTTGCAGGAAAACACGTGCCATCCGCAGTAACAAAGCTACAATGGTAATCACCAGCGAATAAGCAATATAAGGGAGAATATCTGTACTGTTGATATTTTTGTATACATAAGGGAACTGTAAACCGATTAAGATGAAAATCAGGCCGTTCAATAAAAAGATAATAATGTCCCAGATGTTTTTCGATTGATTTTTAAGCTGCTCCGGAAATACCTTGTTGCTAAACCTGGATATGCCCAATCCTAAAATAACCACGGCAATAACCCCCGAAACATGTACTTGTTCCGCAATTAAATAGGTAACAAAAGGCATCAACAACATAAAGCTAATGGTTGCCAGGCGGTTGTTGTGGATCCTTTTAATGATAAATGCCAAAATTCTCGACATCACCACGCCGATTAAGAATCCTCCAGCCATTAAAAGGGCAAATTCGAGAGATGCTTTCCAAAATACAAAGGCTGTTCCGGTTACCGCGGCAACAGCAAAACGATAGGCTACCAGTGCAGAAGCATCGTTAACTAAACTTTCACCCTCCAAAATGGTGTTGGTTTTGTGCGATAAACCGAGTCCTTTGGTAATACTCATCGCCGCAACCGCATCAGTAGCCGAAAGAATGGCGCCCAATACAAAAGATACCGGCCAGCTCATCCCCGGAATCATATAATGCGCCACTACAGCAATACCAATAGCGGTGATAAAAACCAGCGTAATGGCAAGTGCAAATATGGTATTGATATTGGTTTTAAATTCCTTAAATGAGATATTAAAGGCAGCATCGTAAAGCAATGGCGGTAGGAATATCAAAAATATAATTTCAGGATTAATATCAATTGGTGGTAAAGATGGTACAAAACCCACTGCAATTCCAGCTATAATCAATAAAATAGGATAGGGGATTTTAATTCGATCGGCGATAGCAGAAAGGCCAATCATCACCGCTAAAATAAATATTACAATGGCATAATTTTCCATATCTGCAAAACGCGTTTTTTAATAAATGTCGAAACACTTAATGCAAAATATAGGTTTAGAACTGAATTAAAAAGTTTCTGATCAAAATAAATTTACCGATGAAACGTGGAGGATGCCTGGAATTCTACTGCGATTAGTACATTTAAATTTAATGAAGAAATCCTTCATGTTCTTCAATTCTTAATGGTCAACAAAAAAATGCTAAATTAATTGCTGAAACGAGGCAGTATCTCTTTTAAAAAAAAACTGGAAAATTATAACAAAGGCAAGCTTTAATCAGAAACTAACGCTGTAACCGGGGTCTTTTACTTTTAAAAGCCTGGTTGGCTTTTGGCTTTGCTGCCTGAACACCGCTTTCCTCTTCAGATATTTTAACTGTAATGACATTCCCTTTAAAAGTTTCGCCATTTAAGGTTGATACAATGTTTTTAGCATCTGGAAGACTGTAAATTTCCAAAAAAGCATATCCTTTACATTTGCCCGTCGCCCTGTCGCGAACAATTTTAATTGTTTCTACCCTGCCATGAAGGCTAACCAATATTGCCAAATCCATCTCCTGGATATTGTCAGGAAGGCCACCTATGAAAATCTTAACCATTAATTCTTTAATTTGAGAGAACATTTGGGTCAATAAATCTTAAATCCAGAGCTGTTCTTTTAGACCTGCAAAATAAGCAAAATGATGTTCTTACCCAAACTAATTGTATGAATTTTGCCTCATTTTTATCATAAATTTGTGAAGAGCAGGCATATATATTGATGTTGATCATCAGAAAATGTACATTCGCTTTCTAATCATCAAATAATAGGTTAAAATATGAGCATCCCCAGGTTAAAATCTATACTTCTCATCGCGTTTTTACTTTTCTCCTCTCAGTTTATACACGCTAAAATTTTATTGCCCTCAGTTTTTAGCAATAACATGGTTTTACAACAAAAAACCAATGCAGCAATCTGGGGTAAAACTGATGCGGGTAAAGCAGTTAAAGTAACGGTTTCGTGGAATAAAATTAATTATGGCGCTATTGCCGATGCCGGTGGTAATTGGAAAATTAAAGTGGCAACGCCTGGTTATGGAGGGCCCTATACCATCACCATATCAGATGGAGAATTGTTGGTGCTCAATAATGTATTAATTGGCGATGTGTGGATCTGCTCCGGACAATCGAACATGGAAATGCCATTGGCAGGCTGGGGCAAAATCCTCAATAGTGAAAAAGAAATTGAAGCAGCTCAATATCCAAATATCCGTTTATTACAGGCAGAGCATGTAACCAGTAATTTTCCGCTTAATGATGCCAAAGTGGCTAATGGTGGTTGGCAGGAATGTAGCCCTAAGTATATTGCGGAGTTTTCTTCAACGGCTTATTTCTTTGCACGCGAAGTGTATGAAAAAACCAAAATTCCGATTGGACTGATCCATACCTCGTGGGGAGGAACAATTGCTGAAGCGTGGACAAGTGCCGAATCGTTAAAAAAGATGGCGGATTTCTCAGCTGCAGTTGATAAGATTCAGCAATCAGCTAAAAATCCATCAACAATTTCTTACGAAGAAAAGTTATACAAGTGGGTTAAAATCACTAACGATAAAGATTCAGGTAATCAAGACGGGCAGATGAAATGGGCATTAACAGAAAGTGCCAGCTGGAAAAATATGACTTTGCCAACCTTGTGGGAAGATGCAGCGCTTAAAAATTTTGATGGTGTGGTTTGGTTTACAAAAAAGATTACAATTCCCGAAAAC
Source organism: Pedobacter sp. GW460-11-11-14-TSB4 (assembly GCF_059423705.1). Lineage (NCBI taxonomy): Bacteria > Pseudomonadati > Bacteroidota > Sphingobacteriia > Sphingobacteriales > Sphingobacteriaceae > Pedobacter > Pedobacter sp. GW460-11-11-14-TSB4. The sequence continues at coordinate 7,325 of NZ_JBWKYI010000004.1, read as the reverse complement.
TGGAAAAGGGATGGGGCAAAGCTTAATTTGGGTACCATTGATGATAACGACATTACTTTTATAAATGGTGTAAAAGTTGGCGAAACGGTAGGTTATAACATTGAAAGAAAATATACTATACCGGCTAACTTGCTTAAAGTTGGTGAAAATACCATCACTGTCAGGGTTTTTGATAGTGGGGGAGGCGGTGGATTATACGATGACACTAAAGATTTAAATTTAACAAATGGTGCTGCAGATAAAATTTCCTTAGCTGGTGAGTGGAAATATAAAATAGGTTTGGATTTTAAAAATATTGAGCCTAAACCTTCCGAAGAAAATGGCCCTAACCGACCAACCGTTTTATATAATGCCATGGTTCACCCTTACCAGCAATTCTCCATTAAAGGAGCTATCTGGTACCAGGGCGAAAGTAATGCCGACAGGGCTTACCAATACCGCGAATTATTTCCAACGATGATTAAAGATTGGCGGCAGAAATGGGCGCAGGGTGATTTTCCTTTCTATTTTGTTCAATTGGCAAATTTTATGCAGATTGATCAAACACCAGTAGAATCTGCATGGGCAGAGCTTAGGGAGGCACAGCAAAAAACACTTGCTTTGCCAAATACAGGCATGGCAACTATTATTGATATTGGTGATGCAAAAGATATCCACCCCAAAAATAAACAGGAGGTGGGCAGAAGACTGGCATTAATTGCGCTGGCTAAAACCTATGGCCAAAAAATAAACTATGCTGGCCCGGTTTATCAATCAAATAAAATTGAAGGAAAACAGATCCTTTTAACCTTTGGTAATAGCCAAAACGGATTAAAAACTGCGGATGGTGAAGCACTAACAGGTTTCGCCATCGCTGGGGCAGATAAGAAATTTTATTGGGCCAAAGCCAGCATCCTGGGCAATCAGATTATAGTAAGTAGCCCTCAGGTGGCCAATCCTGTTGCCGTTCGTTATGCATGGGGAAATAATCCCCTATGTAACCTGGTGAGTAACGATGGCCTGCCGGCATCACCATTCAGAACAGATACCTGGCAGGGCATTACCTTTGCGAAAAAGTAATTCATAAAAATTTGTGCAATATGTGAGGTGAAATCCGTGCAATGCAGGCAATATTTAAAGTTGCACTATTCTTTGTGGCTTACTTTATATTTTTACTGGCTAACCGGAAATTATGCCAAATACCTTATCAGACCAGGAAACCATTCTCCTGATTGCCGACCTGGAAGAAAAATTATTAGATGGGTTTAAAAAAACAGACCTGAACACACTCGATTTATTGTTTGCCGATGGGATGCTCTTTCACGATCAGTATGGAAATGTGTTGGATAAAGAGATGGACCTGGATGCTTACCGGAGCGGCAGGATAAAAATTACCAAAATCAATGTATCCAAGCGGGAAATACGTGTTTTTGAATCTATTGTTATTGTTTCTGCAAGCCTTTTTATTAAAGGAAATTATGCCGATTTACTGCTGAACGGCAAATATCAATGGTTAAGGGTTTGGGGCAAAGTGAAAGAAGAATGGAAAGTAATTTCTGCCAGCTGTACAAGCATTTCAATATAAAATATTTGCTTAAAAATAAGAACGGGGAATAACCAATGGCTATCCCCCGATTCTAAATTAACGCTCTCTGAATCTAATATAGAACTAATCTCAGTTTCCACCAAAAACCTGATGGGCGAACCAGGCCAGTGCTGAGCACGACGCGCTAAAAACAGGCATATATCACAATCTTGGTGTAAACCTCCGGCTTTGCTAACTGTATAATTTTTTATCACTCAATTTTTTATACTCACCGTTTGCACTTGCATTAGCCCAACTGAATATCGTTTTGTAATTATTTGAATCTAGGTTACTAAATCGTTTTAATATTCGCCCATATTTATTATTTTTATAAAATATTGTCTAACCAATAATCCTTTTATGAAAAGAATATTTGCTTCAGTCTATCTGCTGGTTTCCTGTCTATCTATTTATACTTCGAATGCTCAGCATTTAACGGAGTTCAATAAGGCACCCCTAAAACAACATGTTTATGTGCAATTACCAATAGGCAGCATTAAAGCCAAAGGATGGTTGTTAAAGCAGCTGGAACAGCAAAGAGACGGTGCAACAGGAATGGCAGAAGCGCTATACCCGGAAAAAGATAATCTCGGCAAAAATTCCGATTGGCTGGGGGGCGATGGAAACGGATGGGAGCGGGTACCTTATTATGTTAAAGGTTTAGTGGCATTGGCTTATACCTTGGATGATCCTATGCTGAAAGCGAAAGCACAAAAGTATATCGATTGGACGTTGAACAATCAACAAGCCAACGGATTATTCGGTCCACCGAAAATGAAAGATTGGTGGCCGCGCATGCCAATGATGTATGCTTTACAAAGCTATTACGAAGCCACAAATGATAAAAGGGTTATTCCCTTTCTCTCCAAATATTTTAAATACGAACTCGACAACCTCGATGCTGATCCATTAAAAGAATGGGCTAAATCAAGAGCCGGCGATAATATGGAAATAGCCATTTGGCTTTACAACAAAACCGGTGATCAGGATTTATTAAAGCTGGTAGAAAAGTTAAAACAACAGGCTTACCCCTGGATAGATATTTATAGTAACAACGGATTTTACTTTTTCGGTGATGATTTTCAACCTAAACATATGGTTAATGTGGCGCAGGCCCTAAAATTTCCAGTGGTTTATGCACAACTTCAGGATCTTCCTGCTAATCTGGAAGCACTTTCTAAAGGCGTCGCGCACATTATGCACGACCACGGGCAGCCGGAAGGTTTAGGCTCTGGAACTGAATTCCTGGCGGGTACCAGCAGTATAGAAGGTGTAGAAACCTGCACTGTGGTAGAATGGATGCAGAGTTTAGAAACTGCCGCAAAGGTTATTCATGATGCGAAAATTGGCGATCAGCTGGAAAAAATAGCTTTTAATGCTTTGCCGGCACAATTTAGCCGGGATTTTAAAAACCATTCGTATTATACATTACCGAATCAGGTTCAAAGTATTCATGGAGAGCATGGCTTTAATCAGGATTATAGCTCAGGGATCGTTTCTAGTCCCTATTCAGGTTATGGCTGCTGCCGCTATAATATGCACATGGGCTGGCCTTATTTTGTAAAAAGCAGTGTAGTGGCTACTCCTGAAAAGGGATTGGCGGTCATTACCTATGGCCCGATGGAAATAGAAACTGTGGTAGCCGGGAACAAAAAAATTAAAATTACTGAAGAAACCAATTACCCTTTCGAAGAAAAGATCAGGTTAAAAATAGGACTTACCAGTTCTGTATCCTTTCCTTTGATTTTAAGGATCCCGGCCTGGAGTGTAAAACCAGGAATAAAATTAAATGGAACAATATTAAAAGGCGTAAAAGCAGGAGAAATGTTTACCATAGCCCGTGAATGGAAAGATCAGGATCAGTTAGAGGTGGATTTTCCGATGCAGGTTACCACCCAGCTGCAAGTAAACAATTCGGTAAGTGTAGAACGCGGCCCTATGGTTTATGCCCTGGAAATTAAGGCCGTAAATAAGGTCACCAAAACACATGCAGTTGCTGGCTTTACAGATTACGAAATCCGTCCTGAATCGGCATGGAACTATGGTTTGGTACTGGATAGAGGTAATTTAAGTAAGGTGAGTGTGGTGAGCGCCACAATGCCAGAAAACCCTTTCATTGCAGAAAATGCACCGGTTAAATTGAAGGTTCGGGCAAAAAAGATTCCATCATGGAGCCTAAGCTACAATAAGGTGGCCGCTTTTGATGTGCCCTTTAGTCCAATTGCATCTGCCGAAAAAGTGGAAGAAATTACCCTGGTACCTTACGGATCTGAAAATATACGGTTAAGCTGTTTTCCTGTCATCGGTCAGCCAAAAAAAATAAATAAAACTTTGGTTGAAAATTTTGATCAAGGAATGGCGAGCAACTGGGTTTTTTATGGTGGTGGCTGGTTTTGGAAAGATGGACAGGTTAACGCGGCATCCAACGCAGGTTCTGGTGGTTATGGTATAAATGGATCTAAATATGTGGCTAATGGAACAGACTTTAAAGATTTTACTTATCAGGCGGATGTTAAAATCAATACTGCAGGCGATGCAGGTTTAATGTTCAGGGTTTCTCATCCGGCAATTGGTCCAGATGCTTACGAAGGCTATTACGTGGGTTTGGATCAACTTAATGGAACGGTAGTATTAGGGAAAGCAGGCGGGCAAAAATGGACGGTGATCAGTTCAGGAAAATATCCTGTTGAAATGAACAAAATGTATACCTTAAAGATAGTGGCGAAGGGAGATAAATTTGATATTTTTATAAACGGATCAGCTCAGCCCGTTCTTTCTGCAACAGATAATCAATACCACTCCGGTAGTATAGGATTAAGAACATATAAAGCATTGGCAAGTTTCGATTTAGTGAAGATTAACGCTTTTTAACGTCAGCGCAAGGCGATATTAAACATTGCGGCAAGGAATTTGTTAATGTATTATCAATAAATAAAGTAAATTATGAAATTATACAAATCAATACCCATAATACTCTTTACCCTTGCACTCGCTGCAGGTTGTGTAAGCAATAAGAAATATGCCGAACTGCAGGATACTTATGCAAAGCTGAGAGAAAGAAATCAGGAGTTAAGCAATAAATACCAGGACAGCCAGCGTGAGCTTAGTGGCAGCACCAGTAGGGTTAAAAGTTTAGAGGAGCAAATCGCATCAGAAAAAGCCAATGTAACCGCATTACAAGATGCTTTGAACAAATGTTTAAATTCTAGTAGCCAGGGAAATGTTAATATTTCAAAACTGGTTGATGAGATTAATAGCTCAAATAAATACATCAAACAACTCGTTAATGCGAAAAATAAAAGTGATTCGCTTAATATGGTGTTAACGAATAACTTAACACGATCGTTAAGCAGGGAAGAACTCGGAGATGTTGATGTGCAGGTACTTAAAGGCGTAGTATACATCTCTTTAGCCGATAACATGTTATATAAATCAGGCAGTTACGAAGTGTCTGATAAAGCTGGAGAAACGCTGAGCAAAATTGCCAAAATTATTAAAGATTACGATACCTACGATGTATTGATTGAAGGTAATACCGATAATGTGCCTATTGCGCAAACCAATATCCGCAACAACTGGGATTTAAGTGCTTTACGTGCTTCATCAGTAGTTCAGGTATTGCAAACTAAGTATGCTGTTGATCCTAAACGTTTAACTGCAGGTGGACGTGGAGAATTTAATCCAATTGCCGATAATACCACCGCAGGTGGAAAAGCGAAAAACAGACGTACACAAATTATCATTACCCCTAAATTAGATCAGTTTATGGATCTGATCGGAAAAGCGCCTGAGCAATCTCAAAAATAAAAGCAAATAATTAAGCATATAAAGGGTTGGAATTTATTTTTCCGACCCTTTTTTGTATAAACAGCTTTCAACTTCTGCCTAATATTTTGCTAATTTTGCACGCGCTCCATTATGAGGTTATGAGAAAACGGATAAGAAGACACCTTCGAACAGCAAAATATATTGTCTACAAAGAAACTTTAGTTGATTTTAAAGAACACGTTTGGACATTTATAGGCGCATTTTTAGGTATTGGCATTATCGGCTTACTCCATTCCAAATATTTTACGGCCAACGATAATTTATTTCTCATCGGTTCATTTGGAGCCTCCTCCGTACTTATTTATGGAATCATTAATAGCCCGCTGGCACAGCCGAGGAATTTAATCGGTGGGCATGTGCTTTGTGCCTTGGTAGGCGTTACTATCCACAAACTTATTCCCGGCGAAGTGTGGTTATCTTCTGCTTTGTCGGTTTCTTTATCGATCGTATTGATGCAGATCACCAAAACACTGCATCCCCCGGGTGGGGCGACCGCACTAATAGCCAACATCGGATCAGCCAAAATCCAATCTTTAGGTTACCTGTATGTATTATGCCCGGTATTATCTGGCGCGAGTATTTTACTTCTGGTGGCCATTATGGTAAACAACAGGACCTCACATCGCAGTTACCCCAATAATAAAAAATGGTATAGGGTCTGGCACCGTTACCGCAGGTAAAATATATCTCGATAACCATATTGATATGACGATTATACCTGATTATAAATGTATATTTGGTTATATCAGTAATCTTATTACAACACTTTTCTCTCACTGATTTACCATAGCGGTATGCGCTAATCTTAAATGGGTATTCCGATCACCGAATTGTTTATGCAATGATGATGGGTCTTATGAAACTGTAATTGTTTAATGCAATGAGTAGAGACAAAAAGAAAGAGGCAAGTGTAAACAAAAAAGCGCCCTCAGATTATCAATCGGGAAAAGGTAAATCGGTTAAAACTGAAATTGATCTTTTCGCTAAAAAATCTGGTAAAAATGGTAAATAGCGACCAACGGGCTCAGGCAAAGGATTTTTTGTACGAACTAAATAACACCAGACATGAATATGGTTTTTCGGCAAACGAAGAATGGACATTTGACTTGGTAACGAATGGTCAGAAGAAAGACCTGGAGGATAAATATTATCCCGTATTATCACTAAACATTGCACCTGAAAATATGGTGGATATGCTTGATCTTTTACAAGAGAAGCTTGGAAAGGCCGTTGATCATATCAAAGACAGTCTAAGCGTCAAAAAAAGCTTAAAAGAGCCAGCCCATTTATTAGCTTATTGTACAGGTAGATTAAAGTAATGGTTACATTTAAAAATAAGAAAGTTCTTAAATTAAGCTTTAAGAACTTTCTTATCTAGATTTAATTGTTTACTTAGCAGTAGCGCCCTGGTTTATAAAAAGCTTTCTGCTTTGTGTGTAAAGAACCAGTACATTGATGAAAAGCTTAAAACAATCCCAGTCAAATACAAAAAGCACCTGCCAGTGTTAATACTTTTCTAAAATGAAAAATAAATTTCTAGTCAGATATATACTGACAAATAAAATCAAGAAATACTGATTTTATTTTTTTGCTGGCTTAAATAAGCCGCGATTTGATTTAACATAATACTTCTTGTTGCCCGTACTGCAGATTTTAAAACTTCAGAACTTACGCCTAAGCGGTTTGCCCAATAATTTCGGTCTGTTTCTTCGGATAATAAGATGATTTCTTCTTTAAGGCTCGGGGTTTGGGTGAGATTTTTCATAATTGGGATGATTAATTCAGTTAGTAACACGCACAAGCTCGATTTGGTTCTATAAAAATAGATTTTTTTATTTGAAATAACAAGCTGTATAACAGCTGTTTAAAATTTTATCTTAATTTTTTTATTTATAACAAAACAGAGGAATGATTCTATCTGGTGTCGTTAATT